>JAFGJF010000156.1 GCA_016929205.1 Anaerolineae bacterium | reverse complement strand
GCCAACCTGGTCGAGTGCGGCATCTGGCACGCCGACCGCTGCACCGACATGCTGCTGCCGATCCAGATGCAATGGTACGTGCCAGTAGCGGATGGTGGACAGGGCGGCGTTTCAAGGGCCTGGCAAGACTGGTATACCGCCGTGGACAAGGAAGCGGAGGGCCTCGTCACACCGCCGGAGGAGATCCAGCAACTGTTTGCATGGGTTGACGAGATGCGAGCGGTCATCGACGATGACGAGCGCGTCGCGATCGGGCAAAAGATCTTTGATTACCTGGCCGATACACCCCTGGCTATCGGTATCGTACTCGAAAGCCCGTGCCCTGTGATGTACAACAAGAACATGCGCAACATGCCGCGCCCGAAAGTTCCCATCGGCTGGGACACTTACGGGATCAACACCTACCATCCGAGCGCCTTCTTCTACGAAGGCGGTCAAAGGGCGTAATGCCTGCATAAACATACCCACCGGGTTGCCGTCCTCACCGGGACGGCAGCCCGGTTCGGGCTTGGGCGAGGAGGATGGTAGACCGGCCCGAGCAAGAAGAAGAGGGGTTTTTCCCACGAATCTTTGAGTCCACACTAATTCAGGCTCTTATTCTTGAACATTCGTGAAAATTCGTGGTTTCTTGCATTGGAGGCGAACCCTTATGCTTTCATATATCATTCAGCGGATCATCCGAGCGATACCCCAGTTGGTGTTAATTTCAGTCCTGGCTTTCATCATCATCCAACTGCCCCCTGGGGATATTGTCACGTACCAGATACAGCGCCTACAGGCCTCTGGGGTTCAAGTCAGCCAGCAGCAGGCCGAGGCCCTGATGAGACAGTATGGGATGGATAGGCCGGTGCACATGCGGTATCTTCTCTGGATCAGCAATATTGTCACCAGGTTCGACTTTGGGTATTCGTATACCTTTGAGAAACCCGTGGCCCAGGTCATTCAGGAGCGCATGGGATACACATTTGCCATTGCCCTGGCCTCAGCCATCTTTACCTGGGTGGTGGCCATCCCCATCGGTGTCTTTGCGGCAGTCAGGCAGTACTCGATCGCCGATTACATTATCACCTTCCTGACCTTCGTGGGATTGGCTGTTCCCGCATTCTTTCTGGCTATGATTATCATGTACGTGGCCCTTACCAGGTTTGGTATCCGCACCGGCGGGCTGTTTTCGCAGGAATATATGGTCCTGCCGTGGAGTTGGGGCAAGTTTCTCGACTTGCTGAACCATTTGTGGCTCCCGATCATTCTTCTCGGCACCGGTGGCGTCGCCGGCACGATTCGCACCATGCGCGCCATGATGCTGGACGAGCTGCGCAAGCAGTACGTGACCGTGGCACGCGCCAAAGGCCTGTCTGAATTCCTGGTCATTGTACGCTACCCCGTGCGCCTGGCTATCAACCCCATCATCAGCGGCCTGATGTGGCTGCTGCCGTGGCTCTTCTCCGGCGGCATCATCCTCGAGATCGTCCTTAACCTGCCTACGGCCGGACCGGCGTTGTACGCTTCTTTACGACAGCAGGATATGTATATGGCTGGCGCTTATATCTTGATTACCGGCATTTTGACTGCCATCAGTGCGCTTTTCTCTGACGTTATGCTGGCCGTGTCGGATCCGCGCATCCGGTTCGGCGGAGTGGAGGGAGTATGAGCCGGCTATCTTTTCTGAACAAGTGGTTCACTCGTAAAGGCGGGCAGAAAACCGAGGAGGGCGCGGAGGAAGCGCTCTACCGGGCGGGGCAGTGGCAACTCGTATGGTGGAAGTTTAAACGGCACAAGCTGGCCCGGATGGCGATCGTGGTTCTGGGGATCCTGTACTTTATTGCCATCTTTGCCGAGTTTGTCAGCCCTTACGATCCCTTGCGGCGATTCAAAGAGTACCTTGCCATACCGCCAATGGCGATCCACATCCGAGATACGCAGGGCCGGTTTCACACGCCGTTCATCTATGGCATGATGATGGGTCGCGACCCAGTCACATTCAGGCCGATTTTCCAGGAAGACCCCAATGCCATCTATCCGATCAAGCTGTTCGTTCGTGGCGACCCCTATAAATTTTGGGGACTGTTTCCGACCGATGTCCATCTCTTTGGCACTCGGGGTGAGGACGCCATGCCTCTCTTTATCTTGGGGACCGATTCCATCGGCCGAGATGTACTGTCGCGCATTTTTTATGGCGGGCGCCTCTCATTGAGCGTTGGTCTGGTCGGGATCGCCATCAGCTTTTTCATTGGGCTGTTTTTGGGTGGCATCTCTGGTTTTTTTGGCGGCGTCATCGACGAAGCAATCCAACGGTCCATCGAGGTGATCACGACACTCCCTCAGATCCCGTTGTGGATGGCTTTGGCCGCCGCGCTGCCTCGAGAATGGCCCCAGTTGCGGATCTATTTTGCGACCACGCTCATCCTCTCCATCCTGGGTTGGACGGGATTGGCGCGGAGCGTGCGCGGTCGGTTGCTCAGTATGCGTGAGGAGGACTTTGTACTGGCCGCCCGGCTCGATGGCGAGAGCGAATGGGCGATCATCACTCGCTACATGCTGCCTGGCTTTGCCAGCTTTATCATCGTCTCGCTAACCGGCTCGCTGCCTGGCATGATCCTGGGCGAAACCTCGCTCAGTTTTCTGGGTATCGGACTGAACCCGCCGACGATCAGTTGGGGGGTGATGTTGCAGGATGCCCAGGATATTATGAACGTAGCGCACTACCCATGGATTCTCTGGCCGGTCCCGGTGGTGATTCTCGCAGTGCTCATGTTCAACTTTGCAGGCGATGGCTTGCGCGACGCCGCAGATCCCTATGTAACCTAGGAGACTGACGATGACCGAAAGCAAAGAAACGTTACTGGAAGTCAAAGGGTTAAAAACCTACTACCACCTTGCTGAAGGGGTTGTTCGGGCCGTCGACGGTGTCGATCTCAAGCTCTGGCGCGGGCATACCTTAGGCGTGGTCGGTGAAAGTGGTTGCGGCAAGAGCCAGACCTCAATGTCGATTATGCGTCTGATCCCCTCACCGGGGCGGATCGAAGAAGGTCAAATTCTGTATTATCCACCTATGCAAAGCGAACCGATCGATCTGATACCGTTATCCGCCAACAGCAAAGAAATCCGATCCATCCGTGGCAACCAGATTTCGATGGTTTTTCAAGAGCCGATGACGGCGATGAGTCCGGTGTTAACGATCGGCAAACAAATCACCGAGGCGATTATACTGCATCAGCAGGTGACTCAGAAACAAGCCTATGATATTGCCGTGGAGATGCTGGCGCGGGTCAAAATGCCCAACCCCGAACGGGTAGTTAACGACTATCCATTTCAATTGAGCGGCGGGATGCGCCAGCGTGCAGTGATCGCGATGGCCTTGAGTTGCAACCCGAACCTGCTCATCGCCGATGAACCCACAACGGCGCTAGACGTGACCACCGAGGCCCAGATCCTCGATCTGATGCGCAACCTGCAAGCAGACCTGGGGATGGCGATCATGTACATCACCCACAACCTGGGTGTCATTGCCGAGATGGCCGAAGAGGTTGCGGTTATGTATCTGGGCAAGATCGTCGAGCAAACCGATGTTCGTACCATATTTTTTGAACCGCTCCATCCCTATACAAAGGGATTGCTCAAATCGATCCCCCAGTTGGATGAAGCCGTAACACGCGGTATCGAACGCGCGCGCTTGCAGACGATCACGGGCGTTGTGCCCGACCCATATACCCTCCTCAAAGGATGTCCTTTTCACCCACGCTGCCCTCAGTTCATCGAGGGCACCTGTAACCAGATTGTGCCGCCTACCGTCAATGCCAGACCGGGGCACACCGTGCGCTGCCACCTGTATGCCTGATCGGGAGAAGAGAATATGTCGAACACACAAGAACGCTCCCCCCTCCTTGAGGTCACAGAACTGAAAAAATACTTTCCCATCCGGCGGGGTTTCTTCAAGCGCATCGTCGGTTATGTCAAAGCCGTCGATGGGGTCAGTTTTCATATTATGGAAGGGGAAACACTGGGCCTGGTTGGTGAGAGCGGCTGTGGCAAAACCACGACCGGACGTTGCCTGCTGCGTGCAATTCCTGCTACCAGCGGTGATGTGATGTTTCAAGACCCGGATTTGGGCCATGTGGATATCAACAGCCTGGATCATGATCAGCTCGTTTCTGTGCGCCGTAATATGCGCATGATTTTCCAAGATCCCTATGCCTCGCTCAACCCGCGTATGACACTGCTCGATATTGTGGGCGCGCCGCTACGGGCGATGAATCTGTACCGGGGCAAAGAACTGGAGGATCGTGTAGCTGAGATGCTGCGCCTGGTTGGCCTTTCGCCAGACTATATGCGTCGCTACCCGCACGCCTTTAGCGGCGGACAGCGCCAGCGCATCGGCCTGGCTCGTGCGTTGGCTCCAAGCCCCAAGTTTGTCGTCTGCGATGAGCCGGTATCGGCTCTCGACGTGTCGGTACAGGCGCAGATTCTCAACTTGATGCAAGACTTGCAGGAGCAAATGGGACTAACTTTTTTGTTCGTCGCCCACGATTTGAGCGTCGTCGCCCACATCAGCGATCGGGTTGCGGTGATGTATGTCGGCAAGATGGTCGAACTGGCTCGCACATCCGAATTGTTCTTGAGCCCCAAACACCCTTACACCGAAGCGTTGATGTCGGCTATTCCGCGGCCCAACCCGACGCCGCGTGAGAAACGCATTGTGCTCACCGGCGAAGTAGCCAACCCGGCTGCACCACCTTCGGGATGTTATTTTCATCCGCGCTGTGCCTATACAGATGCCATCTGCAGCCAACAGGAGCCTGTCTGGGAAGAAGTTGAGCCCGGACATTACGCCAAATGCCACTTTGCCAAAGAACTGACCCTGGTCGGCGCGGTCAAAGTACCTAAAACGCTGCAAGAGTGACCCTCATTGCCCAAGGACGATAAATAAGCCTGGTAGATCGGGATCTGCCAGGCTTTTGAGATATTTGAAAGCAGTTAGGATAAAACAATGCCCTCAAGATGTTGGAAACGTATTCTGTGGCTTGGTCTGTTGATCTGCTTGTTCTCTCCCCCCTCCATACCCGCTGTATGGGCCCAAAACTATCAATTCGGCGTCGATCGGAACATTTCCCAGGTTATCATCCAGCCTGATGGATCGGCCGACATCGAATATTGGCTGACCCTTACCTGCGCCCAGGGTGCACATGCCATCGATGCCGTGGATATCGGACTGCCCAATTCATCCTACGACCTCAGCACGGCTCGAGCCTGGTACAGCCTGGGCAAAGGGGGTGAGTCCGAGTTTGCATTGAGCGCGATCTCGCGTTCTCCATACGTCAACATCGGTGTGGCAGTCGATCTGGGTGATCACGCCATCCAACCTGGGGAACAGGGCACGATCCATTTTACAATCAACGTCACACGAATGGTTTACCCCGACAGCCAGGACGCGGACTATGCCAGCGTCCAGTTTGCGCCGACTTTTTTTGGCCGCGAGTTCGTACAAGGCACGACCTATATGGAGATCCGCTTCCTTTTTCCGCCCGGCGTGACAAATGAAGAGACGCGCTATCACGATCAACCGTTCGACGAGGTAGACCAGACCGATGACCGCATTGTCTTTATCTATGCCTATCCCGAGGCCAAGGGATATGAGACCCACCAACACGGCATCTCATTTCCCCGCAAATATGTGACCATCGTGCACACCGCACCGACTGCTGCGCCAACCCGCCGGGTTCAAGTTCCTGTCGTTACGTCCAAGCGCCGTTTCGGGCACTGGATTGAGGAGACATTCGAACGTATGGGCCTGCCGGGTTGGATGGCTCTTGTGATCCTCTTTTACGGCATGATCTTTGGGGCAGGGAGAATCAAGACCCAGCGTCGCAAGATGAAATACTTGCCGCCTACGCTTTCGGTTGAGGGTGTCGGGATCAAACGAGGACTGACGGCAGTCGAAGCAGCAATCTTGCTCGAGACACCGCTCAACAAGGTCTTGACGATGATCCTGTTTGGCACCCTCAAAAAAAAAGGCGTCGTCGTGCTTGACGAAGCGCCACTCAAGCTGGAAGTGATCGAACCCAAGCCCGAAGCCAACTGGCGTTTTTACGAAAACCGCTTCTTGAACAGCATCCAGAAGAATGGGACGTTGGACGAGCAAGAGTTGCAGCGCATGATCGTCGATCTGATCAAAGGCGTCAATCAAAAGCTCAAAGGCTTCAGTCGCAAGGAAACGGTAGACTATTACCGGGACATCATCGATCGCGCCTGGAAGCAGGTACAAGCCGAAACAACGCCGGAAGTCAAATCCAAGAACCTGGATCGTGGTCTGGAATGGATGATGCTGGATCGCGACTTTGAACGGCGCACCAATGAGACATTCCGCGACGTTCCGGTATACATGCCGCCCTGGTGGGCCTACTATCGCCCCTGGCGCACTCACGTGCAGACGGCGCGCATAAATGTGGGATCAGAGTCACTGTCTCCTGGCAGCAGCAGCCTGGATCGAGGCCAAAGAACCGCCGGTGGGCACGAGGGAGCGGGCTGCCCGCTGTCGCTGCCGACGTTACCCGGCGCAGCGTTTGCCGGCACGATCGTCAGCGGCATTGAGCGCACGGCAGGGGGGATCGTATCTAGGCT
>JAFGJF010000155.1 GCA_016929205.1 Anaerolineae bacterium | reverse complement strand
TTTTGTCAAAGTGGACCCACTCGTCCATCAGGTACGGGCCATTGGTGACGATGTAGCCGGGCTCGACCCAGCGCGCACCCCACTCGTCGATGGCGGGTGCGTAAACGGGGCGGGCGACCCACATGCTGGCGATACCGGGGAAGTAGCCAGCGGGGTTTTCCAGGGTGAATTCGACGGTAAAGTCGTCAACGGCCTTGACACCAACTGTGTCCAGATCTTCTTCTTCGGCGGTGTTGACGGCCATCGCGTTCTTGATGATGTACAGCACGTAGGCATAGTCGGACGCGGTTTTGGGGTCAATGGTGCGCTTGACGGCGTACTCGACGTCGTGGGCGTTCACCATACGAGGGTTGCCCTCGTCGTCGGTCACGATCGTCGCTTCCTTGGTGCCGGGGTCGTACTGCACCCAGGGCACGTCGTTGCGCATCTTGAACGTCCACACCAGGCCGTCGCTGGAGACACTCCACTCGGTTGCCAGCTCGGGGATGACCTCGCTGGTCTCGTCATCAAAGTCGGTCAGACCCAGGAAAAGCATTTCATCGACCTGCACAGAGGTGGTGTCGGTGCTCAACGCGGGGTCAACCTGCGGCGGCTCGGCGCCCAGGTTCCAGCTCAAGGTCACGACATCTTTTCCTTCGGGCACTTTTTCAACTTCGACGATCTTGGTGACCTCGACCTCTTTTTCGACGATCTCGGTAACCTTGACCTCTTTTTCGACGATCACTGTTTTGGGCTGGCAGGCGACGAGCACCAGGGCTGCAATCACGACCAGGCCAAACAGCGCCATCCACTTTTTGTTAGAAAACATGGTTCCTCCTTTTGTGTATCTAGACTAGAGTTGATTAACAACCAATGATCAAATTGGGCGCGGCATCCCAGACTGTGAATCGAACTTGTGACCGCTGTTTGCCTCCTTGTTTTTGTAGCAACGATTTGAGTCGTTTTAAGCACGAACGGCCCAAATCGTTGCTGCGAGCTAACGGCATGACAAAAATGAACTCATTCTACCCGACAAGGTGACATGCGCACCAGTGATCGGGGGCAATCTCTTTGAATTCCGGTTCTACTTCTTTGCAGACTTGCATCACTTTGGGGCAGCGTGTGCTAAAGTTGCACCCTATAGGCGGGTTAGCCGGGCTGGGGACATCCCCTTCCAGGATAATTCGCTGGCGCGTTTCCTCTACCACCGGATCGGGGATAGGAACGGCTGAAAGCAAAGCCTGAGTATAGGGGTGCTGCGGATCGGCGTACAAACTATCCCGGTCGGTCAGCTCGACGATCTTGCCCAGGTACATCACGGCCACCCGGTCGCTGATGTGGCGCACCATCGACAGGTCGTGGGCAATGAACAGATAGGTCAATCCCAATTCGCCTTGCAGCTCTTCCAACAAGTTAACAACCTGGGCCTGGATAGACACGTCCAGGGCTGAAATCGGCTCGTCACAGACGATAAATGACGGGTTCAAAGCCAAGGCGCGGGCTACACCGATGCGCTGTCGTTGTCCACCCGAGAATTCGTGCGGGTAGCGGTTGATGAAATAAGGGTTCAATCCAACCAACTTGAGCAGTTCTTGAACACGCTCCTGGCGTTCCTTGCCCGAAGCCACGTGATGGACTTCGAGCGGCTCGCCAATAATATTGCCTACGGTCATCCGCGGGTTCAGGGATGCATATGGGTCCTGAAAGATCATCTGCATCTTGCGGCGCTGGCGACGCAGCGCCTCGCCCTTCATCTCGACCAGATTCTCACCCTCAAAATAGACGTCTCCCTCCGTAGGACGATAGAGCTGCAAGACCGTACGCCCGGTTGTGGATTTGCCACATCCACTTTCCCCCACCAATCCAAGCGTTTCGCCGTGCAAAACGTCAAATGAAATACCATCGACGGCCTTGATCGCCCCCACCTGCCGCTGGAAAACAATCCCTCGCGTGATAGGAAAGTGCTTTTTTAGGTTGTCCACCCGAACCAGAACTTGTCTTTCTGCCATTCTACAATTCTCCCTCTATGTGATGCAAGCGTACACGGCGCAGTACAAACGTGCGCGCTGCAGCCGTTTTAGGCTCATTTATCTCGAATATCCTTCGGTCGCATCCAGGTTCCAGCATGCGGCATAGTGATCCATTCCAACCGGCTTTAGTTCTGGATTTTCCTCGAGGCAGCGATCGCTCACATAATCACAGCGCGGCGCAAAAGGGCATCCCGGGGGAGGCGAAATGAGATCAGGTGGAAGTCCTTCAATCGAAGTCAGTTGGGTACGCATCGTCTCATCCAAGCGCGGCAGCGAGCCCAGCAAACCGATGGTATACGGGTGCCTGGGACGGGCATAAATGTCCTTCACGGGGCCGGTTTCGACAATATACCCTGCATACATCACGTTCACGCGCTTGACCAACCCGGCAACGACGCCCAAGTCGTGCGTGATCCAGATAATGGCCATACCGAGTTCATCGCGCAACCGCTTGACCAATTCGACAATCTGGGCCTGAATGGTTACGTCCAACGCTGTTGTCGGCTCGTCAGCGATTAGAATGCGCGGGTTACAAGATAGTCCCATAGCAATCATCACGCGCTGACGCATTCCCCCGGAGAACTGGTGAGGATAGTCATCGATGCGCTGTTCGGCTTGAGGAATACCCACCATCTCGAGCAGTTCCACGGTTCGTTTTCGAGCCTGGGTCTTGTCCATCCCCATGTGCAATTCCAGCGCCTCACTAACCTGGCGGCCGATGGTAAGCACCGGATTGAGCGACGTCATCGGATCTTGAAAGATCATCGCGATCTTGTTTCCACGCACGTGCCGGATCTCTTCCGCATCCATCTTGATGAGATCGTTGCCTTCGAACAAAACCTCGCCATTTGTGATCTTGCCCGGCGGCATGGGAATCAGACGCATCAACGACAAAACGCTGACACTCTTGCCACAACCACTCTCACCAACGATTCCCAGTGTCTCACCTTCATCCAAACTATAGGTAATGCCATTCACAGCTTGGACGACACCATCTTGGGTGTAGAACCGTGTCTCCAGGTTTTTAACCTCTAACAACGTGGACATATAACCTTCTCCTTTTTCCAGATCTTATTGCGTTTCCAGGCTGACCTCTGCCAGGTTCATTGTATCTTGTCCGGTGATCACCAAATCTTTGACATAGGGCTTGACCAGGTAATACCCCCCGCTGTGATAGAGCGGAATCCAAGGTGCATCCTCAATCAGCAGTGCTTCTGCTTGCCGGTACAGTTGCATCCGCTTTTCGTTATCCTGTTCCACCCGAGCTGCTTCAACCAATGCATCGAGTTCGATATTGCTATAAGCACTATGATTGTATGCACTGTTGGAGTGAAAAAGCAGATCGACAAAGTTTTGCGGATCAGGATAATCAGCAATCCATCCCAACGAGAACATCTGGTATTGTTGCGCGTCCAGACCAGTCAAGAAAACACCCCAGTCAACCACTTGAACTTCGATCTCGACGCCCAATACCTCCTGGTACATTGCAGCCAGCATTTCGCCCGTCTCGGCTCCCGTCACCGTCAGAACGATAGGTGGCAACTCGCTGGCGTCCCCAAAAGTGGACTCGTAGATTTCATTCACCGCCAAGTCAGGATCGTAAGGCAGTCCATCAAAGTCAGGATCGTAACCGGGCATTCCCGGGGGCAAAATCCCTTTGGCCGGAAGAACCGTCTTGTTGTAAACAATGTCGGCAATGCCTTGTTTGTTAGTAGCCAAAGCGAACGCACGACGCACATTTCGATCGTCAAAAGGAGGTATAGTCGTATTAAAGCCAATATACCACACATCAAGCTGCGATACAACTCGGAGCTCGGCGTTCAACGGATCGTTGGGATCGAGCACGCGATCGATGTTTCCTGCGCCGACCTCGATCACATCCAACTCGCCTCGCTCGTATTTGTTCATTTGGTCGCCGCGATACTCAAAAATGACACGATCTAGCTTGGGACGACCACGATAATACTCGTCAAACGCAGCCAGCACCATCCTGTTCACGCTGTTTTGGTCCATCTTGAACGGCCCGCTTCCAACAGGTTGAGACAGCCAGTTGCGTGAGGTATCCTCGACATTCTCCCGGTTCACGACAAACGATGTCGGATAAGTCAACTTGGCCAAAAAGTACGGCTTGGGGGCGTCGATGGTGATCTGCAAGGTAAGGTCATCCACCACCTTGAGCCCTTCGATCTCATTTGCCTCGCCCATCGTTCGTGACATAACGCCGACAATGTCGTTCAAATATGACTGCGCGCGCTGCACCGACCCACGTTTAGGATCGCAAGCACGCTCCAGAGAATAACGCACATCGTTTGCGGTTAGCTGACGCCCATTATGAAACTGGAGGTTTTTTCTCAAGTAGAACGTATAGACCGTGCCCGAGTCATCTATCTCCCAGCGCTCGGCAAGATCCGGCACCACTTGAAGGTTCGCATCCAATGTGACCAAGCCGCTGAACAACAGATTGACAAACTGGTGCGAAGTAGAGTCTTGCGTAATCGCAGGATCCAACGTCTCTGGATCTTGACTCCACAAACGGAGTTCGTTTTCACCTGATCCCTGAACAGGCTCGGGCGTCGGCGTTGCGACGGGACCCGATGTGGGCGTTGGGCTATCGGGCTCTAGCGTCGGCGTAAAAGTGGGAACCAGCGTAGCCGTTGGTGGTTCTTGCTGCGTAGCAGATACAGTAAACGTTGGACTGGGAACGACTGCGGGCTCAAGAGTAGGAGATAAGCGCGTTAGCTGACATCCCAGCCCCAAAAAAAGAAGCAAAAATAGGTATAACAGAAACCTTGATCGTTTAGACATATTTTATTCAATCACTTGATCATTTTGATATATAAATCTAACTTGTTCGCAACAGAAAAAAAGATGACAAATATTGTACGGTGAATAAGCAAAAAAGTCAAATGCGCCGCGATCTGTGTTGGCAAGCCTACACGTTGATGGTATAATCACAAGCCTGTACAATCTCGGAAAATTCGAGGCTGCTCCGAGGGGATTGCCGCAATCTCGATTGCCATCCATACAGGATCTGCCGAGCTTGGGAAAAAGAAACAATGACAAAATCGATCAGTCTGGAATGGATTACAGAACAAAGAGCGTACCGCTATCACCGGACATCCGATCGCTGCGTCCAAACAATCCAAGATGCGCGGGCATTCGTGGACGAAATTGGATTCTGTCACTTTTGGCCGATCAAAAACGTCGAAATGCCCAACCTGCTGCACGCCATCGCTGGCCAAGTACGTCCGGTGCCGGCCGAGCACAACGATCCGGACGGGAGTCGGTGCTGGGGATGGAAAGATCAGTCGTTGGGAAAACGATGGTGGTATTACGCCAAGCTGCTGCGGCGCAAAGCTACATTGGTTTCTCTCGATCTGCTTCCCAGCTTTTATGCCTGCAGCCGCAATTTCGGTGGACTGGATGATTATTTGCACGAGTACAAGGATGGTACGCTGACCTCTGAGGCGAAACAGATATACGAAGCATTGCTGGAACACGGGCCAGTGCATACCATACGCCTACGCAAAGAAGCCCATATGAGCGCAGATAGTGCCAAGTCACGATTTGAGCGCGCGCTGACCGAGCTTCAAATCGGCCTCAAAGTACTGCCCATCGGGATCGCCCAGGCTGGCGCATGGCGATACGCGTTCATTTACGAAATCGTACAACGACATTTTCCCGATTTGCCTCATAGAGCACGACAGATCAAGCGTAGTGAGGCACGCCGTAAGCTGGTCCTCACCTACATCGATAATGTGGTCGCTGTGGAACGGAGCGCGATCCGGCGCGTTTTTCACGTTTTAGATTGGACCCCAACAGAGCTAGATCGCACACTTGCGACCTTGATCGATCAAGAAGCCATTTACAAGACACAACTCGAAGGATTGGCATCTCCTTTGTTTGTCTCGGCAGCAGCAAACCAAGCTCGCACTCATTCTGAGCTTGAAAATTGACAACCTGGAGCAACAGGTGTACAGTCTTGCCGACCGGATCAACCCTATCCGACGGCCGGCAGCTTGCAGGCGCGTGTTGATCGCAGGGCATTTAGATCAATCGATTACACAAAAGCGTATATGTGGGAGGAGGTGTGCACCAATGCGTATTCTTTATCTTGACATCGACACTTTGCGCCCTGACCACCTGGGCTGCTACGGCTACCATCGTAATACCAGCCCCAACATAGATGCCTTGGCTAGAGAAGGCGTGCGGTTTGACAACTGTTACAACACCGATGCGCCTTGTTTGCCATCCCGAGCATCGTTATGGAGCGGGCGCTGCGGTTTCCACACCGGCATTGTCAATCACGGTGGTGTGGCAGCCGATCCCTTTGTTCAAGGAGCCGGGAGAGGCTTTCGCGATGTGTACGACGCCACCAGTTGGATGAGTGCATTACGCTGTGCTGGATTTTACACCGTCACCGTCAGTCCTTTTGGCGAGCGGCATTCAGCCTGGTGGTGGTATGCCGGCTATCGTGAGATGTACAATCCCGGACGCGGAGGCATCGAGGGCGCCGACGAGGTAACACCCTTTGCGTTGGACTGGATCGAACGCCATGCCGCCGAAATGGACAACTGGTTCCTGCACGTCAACTATTGGGACCCACATACGCCTTATCGCTCACCGACAGAGTTTGGCAATCCCTTTGTTGGCGATCCTCTGCCTGCCTGGCTCACCGAAGAGGTGCGCCAGTGGGGTTGGAATGGCTATGGCCCACATAGCCCACAAGAGCCATACGGTTGGGGAGGGGAGACATTCTATCAACACTTTCCACGCTTGCCGGCACAACTCGATTCGATGGAAGCAGTCAGGCAGTGGATCGACGGCTATGACACCGGCATTCGCTACGCCGACGACCACGTCGGACGGCTGCTCAACGCCCTCGCCGATGCCGGTGTGCTCGATGATGTGATGATCATGATCAGCTCAGATCACGGCGAAAACCAGGGAGAACTGAATGTGTGGGGCGATCACCAGACGGCCGACCAGATCACCTGCCGCGTGCCGCTCATCGTACGCTGGCCCGGGCTTGCCAACACACCACGTGTGGATGCAGCCTTGCACTATCAATACGACTGGGCAGCGACCATGATCGAATTGCTTGACGGCCAGGTGCCCGGCAACTGGGATGGCTGCCCATTTACCCAGGCTTTCACGCAAGGCGACGAACAAGGACGAGACTATTTGGTGGTGAGCCAGAACGCCTGGTCGTGCCAGCGCAGTGTGCGCTTGCAACACCAAGGAAGTGACTATATCTGCCTGCGCACCTATCACGACGGTTATAAAATGCTCGACCCGGTGATGCTCTTCAATCTAACCGATGATCCACACGAACAACACAACCTGGTTCACGAACAGCCGCAAATCGTCGACAAAGCGCAGGCGATGCTGTCCGACTGGTATCACGAGATGGCTGTCACTGCCACGACCAACGTCGATCCGCTGCTTACTGTACTACGCGAAGGCGGCGCACTGCACACGCGCGGTCAATTGCCCGCCTATCTCGAACACCTGCGCGCGACAGGTCGGGGCCATCACGCCGACCACCTTGCGAGACTGCATCCCGGCGAACTGTGACGAGACGCGCCTGTCAGGCAATGAGAGAGAGGAACTGAACTCTACAAGAACCCGAGCCAATCTCGCTGGATGATATGCTGGCCTGCCTGAAACGAATTCGCAAATCGATCAAATTCTGGAGCAAAGAAGGCGGCCGGCAGGGCTATCTCAACTATGTGTCCGGTTTTATCATCTAGTGCCGGTTCGCTGGCGCATAACCTCAAACGCCAGGACAGCGACGGCCGACGCTGTGCCAAGCGAGCGTGGAAAAGGGCGACCGTACGGGATTTCCAACCGCAAATCAGCTTGATCGAGGAAAGAACGGGTGATACCGCGTTTTTCACCACCGATCAACAAAAAGATAGGAATCGTCAAATCCACATCGTAAAGCGACGTGGATTTTTCCTTTGTCGTACAAACGATCGACAATCCTCGAGACTTGAAAAATACCGCTGCATCGAAAACGTCGTCGGCCACAGCCGTGGGGATAAGCTCGGATGCACCTGCTGACGATCGCGCGACGACACCTGCGGCCGACATCCAGTTGCGCGGCCGGAGCACCAACCCATGCGCACCCGCAGCATAAAGCGCACGCACGGCCGTGCCAAAGTTGAACGGATCCTCAATCCCATCGAGCATGGCGATAAAAGGTCGATCGACGCCGGCCAACAAATCCGACAGGGATACATAGTGACGTGGACCGGCAACGGCGATCACACCGCCATGCGACTTGCCGCTGACACGCTCAGAGATCGCTGCCTCGTCGACCCGTTCGACAGGCACAAAAGATGCCTCAGCCAAGCGCAGCAAGACGGAAAGCGACCTGCTGCGCTTGCTGCGCTGCACGTAAACCGTCTCTATATCACGGCTCCGGGCTTGCAAAGCCGCCTGTACGGAGACAATACCTTCCAAGATAACGCGGTTCTCTCGATCGATCTGCATTCGGCGTTCTCCGGCTGCAAGCTATTGTTGTCGCCCAACCTCTTTGCCCTGATCCAGGGTGTACTCGCCACTTTGATCGACGGTTGGCGGTTCAACCGCTTTTTGGACAACAGTAATCAGCTTGAACGCCAAAACCACGAGACCAAATGCGCCCAATAGAGCGACCGGTACGGCAACCAAGATCAAGACGAGCCCCACTGGAATCATCCACAACTCCATCGTTATACTCCTAAAGACGGGTTTAGGGTCAGTTTCCCATCAAACCCTTGATCACGCCCTTGGCAATCTGACCGCCAGCGGTAGATGAATCGCTGCCGCCACTGACCTGGACGTGCGAGGCGACCTTGCGCGCCAGATTGTATATCGGCATCGTCTGCAACCAGATACGCCCCGGACCACGAAGCCGGGCCAAAAACAGACCTTCGCCGCCAAAAAAGACGTTTTTGATGCCGCGGACCATCTCGATATCAAAATCGACAGTCGGTTCGTACATAGCCACATAGCCGGTATCGACCATCATCGTTTGTCCGGATTCGAGGGTATATTCGACGATCTCGCCGTCCAGCTCAACAAAGGCCAGACCAGGCCCGGTGAGCTTTTGCATAATAAACCCTTCGCCACCGAAAAAGCCCGCCCCCAGCTTTTTGCGAAAGTGGATTTCCATGTTTACCGACTTTTCGGCACACATAAACGCATCTTTTTGGGCAATGATTGACTGCCCAGCAGACAGATCGAGCGGCACAACCTTGCCAGGAAATTCCGACGCAAATGCAACCACCCCTTGGCCAGACGAGCAATTGTACTCGACCAAAAAGAGTGACTCGCCGGTAAACATGCGGCCGATCATCTTGCCCAGGCCGCCGCTGGCTTTGGTGTCCATCGTGACATTGGCCGACATCCAGGCCATGCCGCCACTCTCCGAAACCACCGTCTGTCCCGGCAAGAGCTGGATGGTTACAGCCTGCAGCGTCGTGCCGATCAATTGGTACTTGAGTCCTGACTGCCCTTGTCCCGTGTAAGAAACCGCCGGATCGGGCAAATCAATGCGACCGGGTTCGGGGACAAAATCGAGCTTGCTCGCCGCCATACCTGGGGTCACTTGCGAGCCACAACTGGGACAAAACTTTTTCCCATCCGGTACATCTGTACCACAATTAGGACATTGCATTGTCTAACTCCTTTGCTGAATTTGCTAACAACCTATCCATATTTGATTACGCGACAAGCACAAATTAGGTTTCAAAACGCACATCACTGGCATCTGACAGACGGCGAACAGCATAGCGCAGTTCTTTTACCTTGCGCGCAAGCAAATCCAACGTTGCCGGCGCATCATCCAGCCTGGCCTCGCGTCCCATCTTTTCCAGTTGGAAAGCAACTGTCTGAACAGGTCCGGCAGACAGGCTGGCGGCTGCCCCTTTCAAGCTGTGAGCAAGGCGCATCAAGGCATCCGCATCGCCTTGAGCAATGACCTCCTCCATTTGGGGTAAACTCTTTTCTGCTTCCCGCAAAAGCATGCTTGCCAACTCGACAAAGAACGGGCGATCTCCGCCCAGGCGATCAAGAGCATCAGGAATATCGATTGCCGGCTCTTCGCTCGGTATAGGTTCTTGGCCCCTTTCAGTGCGCTCCTGACTTTTGACTTGACGCCGGATGGCAGCGAACAAGTCTTGAGGGCGGAACGGTTTGCTTATGTAATCGTCCATCCCCGCTGCCAAGCAACGTTCCCGATCTCCTTCCAATGCATGTGCCGTCATGGCAATAATCGGGAGATCGGCCCACCGTTCTTGGGCGCGGATCATCTTGGTCGCTGTCAGTCCATCCATCTCGGGCATTTGCACATCCATCAGCACAACGTCAAACGACTGTTTTTGCACAGCCATGACCGCTTGTAAGCCGCTTTCTGCCCAGGTGACGGTATGTCCTGCCCGTTCTAACATGGTCACAGCCAATCGTTGGTTGATGAGGTTGTCTTCGACCAACAAGATCGAAAGAGGTTGTTCGCCGGATTGACCGGCTGTGGGTACAGCATTGGCAAGCGACTCGGACGGTGCCTCCAAACCCATAGCCTGATAAATCGTGTCAAAGAGATGCTTGGGTTGAATCGGCTTGACCAGGTAATTTGCCCGGTGATTAAAAGACTTGATGATATCCTGATCGAGCTTGTCAATCGTTGTCAACACAAGCACAGCCATTTGATCAAATTCCTTTTCTTGATCGACTCTTTCAAGCAATTGATTTGCAGATCCAGAGATGTCTAGATCTACAACCAGCAAGCGGAACGGATCGGCAGACTGCACCGCATCATACAATAGATCAAGAGCATGCGACACTGTGGCGGCTGTCGCCGGTCGACACTGCGCATTGGATAACGTTTGCAACAACACCGATTGCACCGTGGTGGACTCGTTTACGACAAGCACGCGCAATCGTTCGATCCCGGCAATCTTGATCGGATGCATCTTGGCCTGTTGCCGGCCGCGTTCTATGGACGCGGTAAAATAAAACGTGCTGCCCTGCCCGACCTGGCTTTCTACCCAAATCTGACCGCCCATCATAGTCACCAATTGGCGCGAAATCGCCAGTCCTAAACCCGAACCACCATACTGGCGAGTGATCGATCCATCGGCTTGGGCAAAACTTTCAAAAATGATCTCGTGTTTGTCGGGAGCAATGCCAATGCCGGTATCAGACACTGAAAACTGGAAACGGATCTGTCTTTCATCCTGTTCCAGCACCGCCACACGGACGATCACCTCACCCCTTTCTGTGAACTTGATGGCGTTGCCAACCAGATTGACCAGAATCTGAACAAGCCGAACCGGGTCACCACACAGATGCCAGGGCACATCCAACGGCATATCGAAAACAAGCTCAAGGCCCTGTTGTGCTGCCCGGTACGCGACAGCGTTCGTCAAATCGTCAAAAACAGCATACAAGTCGAAATCGATCTTTTCCAACTCGAACTGTCCGGTCTCAATCTTGGAAAAGTCGAGAATATTGTTAATGATGGATAACAATGATTCAGCAGCACTCTGGACTGCGGTCAAATGATCGCGCTGCAGGGACGTCAACTCGGTTTCCAGCACCAATTGGGTCATGCCAATGATGCCGTTCATCGGCGTACGGATCTCGTGGCTCATGTTGGCCAAAAACTCGCTCTTGGCCTTATTGGCGACTTCCGCCTCTCTTTTGGCGTGTACCAACTCGGTCACGTCGATGAAATTGAACAGCACCCCTTCATAGACGTCGTTGCGATAGATCGGCTGGATGCGCAAGATTAGTTCCATTTCCCGCATGGAAAGGCTGACCGATTGAGCAGGGTGCCCGACGTGGTTTTTCATTTCTTGAACCGTTTTTTCGAGCAAAGTGTGTATTGCCTCAACCTCAAACTCCCAAAGATTGCGCCCTAATATCTGCTCTCTGTCAACGCCGACTATCCGCGCAAAAAAATCGTTCAGCTCAACGACACAATCTGTGGCATCGACAAAGACAACGCCCTCTTGCATATCGGCAATCATTGCCCGCAGCTTGTTTGTCTCTCGTTCGGTGGTCTCGTAGGCAACAAAGCGCTCGATCTGAGTCGCAATAACCTGCGAGATATTGGTAAACATCGAAAGCTCGCGCTCGGTCCATTGACGCGTATGCTCGCATTCGTCAATGCCCACAAACCCGTACAGTTCCCCCTGCACCCAGACCGGAACAGCCAGCAAAGCCTTGATTCCCTGAATTTCGAGGATCTCGCGTTCGGGAGAAGGCGCCTGGGCTCGAACGTCATCAAAGAATACCGGACGACTGGCCTGCAGCATTTCATACCAGTACGCCAAACTTCGATACGAACGCGCCATGCCAAGTTGAGACTCGGTGCCAGGCACACACCACTCGTGGGTATTAACCATCACCCTTGATTCTGTGCGATTGGTGAACAAATAAGCGCGGGTGCCCCCCAAAAACTTGCCTATCATTTCGATCGCTTGATTGACGAATCTATCGAGACTGGTTGCTTGCAGCGCCAGCGCAGAAAGTGTACTGGACATCTCATGGAACGCCAATTCCTCGGCCAACCGAACTTCGTAATTGTGTCTTTCGGTTACATCTTGAACCAGAAACAACCCATGGGGCTGATCCTGGATGGTCAAGGGGATACCCCGGATATTGATATAGATGTTTTCATTTTGCGTGAAAAAGCTGTAATTGTCTAGAGCAAACGCATTTCCACGCAGCAGATCGCGAACCATGTCCTGCAGTCGATCTGATCGCACGATCGAAAAAACATTCAGATCTGGGGATTGTGACATTTGCGTTTCAAGGCCAAAGATGTCGATCTGCGCCTGGTTGATAGCCAGAATGACTCCATGTTGGTCGATAACAAATATGCCAATTGGCGCATTCTCGATCACGCCCTGCAACAGCGACACCTGGTACTCGCGCTGACGTTCAATCTCGTTCTGAGCCGTCACATCGGTACAGATACCAACAAAACCAATCGGCTCTCCCCAGCTATCGGTGACCAGAGCAATACGCTGGCGAATAATGATCTCGCGACCATCTTGCGTCACACAATCGCTTTCAACCTCCATTGAACCATGTTGTTGGAGATAAGCCGCCTGGCTTTTCACATCTGGCACACTGTTTTTTGCATACAGCATCCGAATGTGCTTCCCAAAGACCTGGCTAGACGCCCACCCCCAGATCAGTTCTGCCCCGTGATTCCAGAATGCGATCCTGGCGTCGAGGGTATAGCTGATCACGCCGTCAGAAACTTGGTCGAGCAGCGAGGCCTGGTACCGAATTTGCTGCTCGAACGCTTTCTGACTGGTGATATCGCGATGCGTGCTGACGATGCCGGTCAGGTTTCCCTGTTCGTCATAGATGGGAGAAGCCGTTACAGCGCACGGATATACCCAACCATCTTTATGCCTGGCTGTCAGTGTGCCGCGCCATGTCTGGCCTTGCAGCGCGGCAGGCACAACCTGATGTGTAAATGTCTCAGCATCCTCCCAAAAGATGCTGGCATCCGCCTCTAGTTCTTGAAATGTATACCCAGACATCCGGCTCAGCGCTTCATTTTGAAAGACTAGTTTAGCTTCAAGATCAATGATGCCAATGCCATCGCCACTTTGCTCAATGGCCTGAGTCAGCATATGGAAGCGGCCTTGAGATGACTTTAGATCCTGCTCAATCTGCATCTGGTCTGAAATATCCCTAAACCAGATCAAATGTCCTTGCAGTTGGCCATCGTGGTCGTGGATGGGGTTCGAGACAACGTCAACCCAGATCGATCGGTCCACACATTCCAATTCAAACTGGGTTTCACTTAAACGCTGTTCGGCAGCAAGAGAAGCAAAGATTTTCATGAAATCGCGGGTGGCCTTGATTTGCGAGCCACCGGAGGATGCACCACTTGGGGCAAACGAATCCAAGAATACCTGGCTGGAAACACCAAGCATCGCCTCAAAGGCAGGGTTGGCGTAGATAGGCAGTCCGTCTAGATTCAGAACTACCAGTCCTTTGTCTGTTGAACGGGCAATGATCGTATCAAGCAAACCATTTTGAATGAATATACCATTGGCCACAATAGTCCCCTCCCGTTCAGTGTATAACGGCTTCATGGTATCATACTTGAATGAAAAGGTCAATGATTTATTCGGTCAGGATTTGCCAGAAATACCAAGCTATGTTATAATCTTGCCTTCAGCTACCGGGATGACGTTCCCGGTATTGTGTTGTATGGTGTCTTTTCAGTCCTGTCTGTACAACCTTTGTTAGGAACAGACAAAGGGTTGAGAAAACAGGTGATATGAACGTTTGGCCGAAAGGATGGTAATAGATATGTCAGAACTCATGCGATCTATTGAATATGAATATGCTCAGCCCAATCCCGACATTCCTCGTTTGAGGCCGGGAGACACTGTACGCGTGCATGTACGAATCATCGAAGGAAACCGCGAGCGTGTACAGGTATTCCAGGGAACGATTATGCGCACGCGTGGTAGTGGCGTCAATACCAATTTTACAGTAAGACGCATCGCTTCTAACGGTATTGGGGTCGAACGTACCTTTTTGGTTCACTCGCCGCGCATTGAAAAGGTCGAAATATTACGGCACGCACATACACGCCGCGCCAGGTTGTACTATTTGCGCGACCGCCGAGGCAAAGCCGCAAGACTGCGAGAAAAACGCATACAGGGAGCATAACCCCTGGTGGATCAGGATCTCCAATCCCCAATTATTGGCGTTATCGCACACAAAATTCGGCCAGGCCAAGACGGCTCAAAGCCGATTGACGGACAATATGGTGATTATTGCCGTTCGCTTGCGCTTGCCGGCGGCGCGCCTGTTTTGATCCCGCTGGATCTCGATGAACGTGCCTACCGGACTATCTATGAACAGTTGGATGGGATCTTGTTTCCTGGCGGCGTGGATGTAGCGCCACGTCTGTACCATCAGGAGCCACTCCCACAGCTAGGCCGGGTAGATGATGCGCTAGATAAAACAGAGCTTTTGTTGGCTCGCTGGGCATTAGCCGAGCACATTCCCGTGCTCGGCATCTGTCGTGGGATCCAACTGCTTAACGTCGCGGCTGGCGGATCGCTCTACCAAGATATTCCTGCTCAGATTCCCCAGGCATTGTCTCACGCTTGCCCCGATACACCCAGCGCGCACCAGGTCGACATTGAACCGGGAACACGGCTAGCTGACGCGCTTGGTACATTGTCGTGCTGGACAAACAGCCGGCACCATCAGGCTATCAAAGACGTTGCTCCGGGCTTTACCGTTACCGCTCACGCTTCGGATGGCACCATCGAAGGCATTGAAATAGTCGATGCGCCGTTCTTTGTCGGCGTGCAGTGGCATCCCGAAAACCTGGCTCCGACAGATACACAGATGCTGGGGTTGTTTCAGGCATTCGTTCACGCTTGC
>JAFGJF010000154.1 GCA_016929205.1 Anaerolineae bacterium | reverse complement strand
CGACAGCCGTATTGTTCGTATTTCGCCACCCAAGCGCGCGGAAGGCCTTTTCCACCCAGACGTTGGCGATGCTCATCACCAACACACCCCACAGCACCCACCACACGTTGTCAACGTTCAGACCAGTCAAGGCAGCGGTCAAGGCCAGAATCACGCCGTCGATAACAAAGATAAACAGCCCCATCGTCATGATGATCAGTGGCAGCGACAGCGCCAAAAGCAGACGGCGCACGGTCGCCGACAGCAGTGTGAACACCAGGGCAGCGATCCAGGTACCGAATAACTGGCGCTCTTTCATGCCCCATCCTGCCAGCATGAGTAAAACCGAGATCAAGATATAGTTGATCGACAGGTGCATCACAAAGTTGCGGGCCTGGCGCATCATCTTATGCCTCCACCGCCGGGCCGTCCACCATACACTCAAAGCGGGCGCGCGGATCGCTCCTGGCGCTGAGCCCGCCACCAGGCCAATAGATACGCCCGGGCATGGCGATCTGCTTCCCTCCTTGTGCTTTTTTGAACTGCAATAGTGCCAGTCGAGCCCCGATCCTGGCGCTGCCGGCTCCCCGTACAGCACCCCACGTGGTCAACGTGATCACCTCGTTCATCGCCTCGCTCCAGCATTTGTAGAACAGGTCCAGCACGGCTTGTACGCCATCCTTGATCGGCGCGATATCCCGGATAGCCATGCTCCATTCCAAAAAATGCATCCCTTTGCCCCACTGAACGGGGTCCTCTGTGCCGAGCGTTTCATCGATCGTGATTTCCATCGACATCTGTCGAAAAGCGAGCGTGTTGACCTGATACGCGTCCACGGTATCGCCCGGGATAGTTACCGGCAACACGCCGATCTCCTGGCGATGGATCTCGTGCTCCAGGTCCCAACTGTATTCGTGCTCGATAAAGTCCGAGTCGTGCACGGCGAGTGCGTCTCGGTCACCGCCAATGAGCATATAGTGGACGCGGACCCTATACGGGGCAGAGAGTTCCCACTTGAGGAATCGCAGATAAAAACGCCGGCCAAAGAATCGAAATAACCGGCGCCGCACCGAATCGGCATCCCTGCCCACCAGAGATTGTTTGACTTCTTCGACGCCCATCAAGGTTACCAACTGCCGCTTTATCCAGGTGGCTGCCTTGTCGAACTTGTGCCGGTCGAGCCCTCGCCTTGGGCGCACGGGCGGCAGGACCGGCTCACCTATGTCTACCGGTTCCTCCTCTTCTTCTTCCTGATCGGGCTCTTTGTCCGCGCGTTCGCTTTCCAGCCGGAGCGGCAAAAGCTGGCACTCGGGGCTCCGGCAGTCAAAACGCAAATGACCAACAATATAAAAGCGGACCTTGGTTCCTCCGGCATAGATCATCGGTTCGGTCACGTCGACGTCAAAGCGGATGATTTTTTCCGAATGTTCCAGTGCACACAAGTCAAAGCCGTTGAGCACCACAGCGTACACGTCACGCCCCTGTACGTCCGGTGCCAATTCGAGATCGTCAATCTTGATCACAAACGGGGTCAGGTCACCGCGTTGGCACTCGACCACGGTCTGCCCGTAGCCCGGCTGAAAAGCCACGCCTTCTGTCGAATGCACCTCTGTGACAAACTCTTGGAAATGAGCGGTGTCGTTGCCTGTGCCGGATGCCGCGCTGTGCCCGGCGACGGTTGTCACCGTGCCGGCTTGATTTCGCCTCTGTGCCACATAGCTCCCGAGCCGGTTGATCCGGTGGTTATATTCCCACTCGTGATGATACCCTTGCCAAAAGACGGCGGACCGAGTTGCCTTGTTGGATGGTATCATGCCGCTCCTCCCTGGATGCGTCTTGCTCTGGAACGCATGTCCGTTCATTATCCGCCAAAGATACATCTCGTGATTACGACAGCCAGTGCTGCGAGAAGCAGCCAGATGACGACGACGATGGCACCCGCTGCCCAATTGCCGGGCTTTTTTTGACCCACCTCTTTCCTGGCTTTCTCCCGGCACTCTGTCAGGACAGGCCCGGGAATCATCTTGAGCGCCAGCGCGATTCCCAGGGGGACCAAGATCAGATCGTCCAATTGTCCCAAGACGGGAATAAAGTCCGGAACGAGATCGATGGGACTGAACGCATAACCCACCACACACGCTGCAAAAAGCCGCGCGTACCACGGTGTGCGGGGGTCTCGATAAGCCAGGTAGACTGCCCTCGTCTCCAGCTTGAGTTGTTTGGCGCGCTGTTTCCATCTCGACCATATCGCTTTCGCGCGCTGCTTGCTCTGTCCCGTCAGGGTGATCCTCCAATGCACGATAGCCCTTTGGCGCGACCCAACACGCACGCCAGGAGTATGTCCAAAATGCGTTTGGTCACGCCATACCTTTTCCGCACCGAATTCACAGTCCTTCGTCCGCTATGATAGAGAGCACCTGCCGTATGAATGTTTCGTCCAGCCGTCCCAACGGCGAATCCGTCTCCAGAATGCGGCGCGGAATGCGCAGTTGGGCCAGATCAAACCCTTCTCGCACCTTGAAAGCTTGCTTGCGCTGCAACGTCTCCTTGCCCAGCCGGGCCAAATCGTCGTCCGAGCGGTCCAAGCCGGCGACAGCCAGCGCTGCACGGATGGTCTCAGGCGTGTAGACGCCGCGCGCAAAAAAGCAAACCACCAGGCTGGCCAGCACTTGGCGCCAGCGTTCTTCCTCCAAAAGTCCCTTTGCCACACCTCCTGGCGTGAGCGCTTCTCCCTTGGTCAGTGCCTTCTGGTCCAGGCTATACCCGGCGCTGTCCAGGTGGCTGTGTCTCGCCCCGGTCAAATACCCAAGGTGCGCGCCCGGGCCAGTGTGGTAACCGGGCATCTCGTTTCCGCCAAAAGAGAGGGCAAAATCCTCGCCGCCATAGATCGAGGCTGCATAGTCTACGCCGCGTGCCAAGGCCCGGTAAAAATCGTTCGGTTGGACGACGATCCGTTGCACGCATTGAATATAGGTGGAGGCATCACCCCACGCCAGCGCCAATCCATCTGTCTCTTGTGTCGAGACCAGCCCTTGCTCAATCGCTTCGGTTGCCCAGGCCAATACCACGCCCGCGCTCATGGCGTCCAGCCCTTGCACCTCTACCTCATCCATCAGTTGCAGCATCCCGGGCACGTCCGAGATGCCGAGCATGCTGCCCAGGGCATAGATCAGTTCATAGTCGTAACCGAGCATCGAGGTTTTGAAGAAAAACGGTTCCTTGGGATGGGGGATACGCAGAGCCGCCAGATGGATGCAGGCCACAGGACAATGGGCGCAGGCCACCCGCCGCCCCAAATAGTGTTCTGCCAATTCCTCGCCCGAGATCGCCTCCGCGCCTTCAAACCTTGCTTGCTGGAGGTTGCACGTCGGCAGTGCGCCAATGGCGTTAAGCGGCAGCACATTCATCGG
>JAFGJF010000153.1 GCA_016929205.1 Anaerolineae bacterium | reverse complement strand
GCCAACGACGCCGGCATCGACAGCGCAACCGCCGACTGCAACCCGGCGGACAATGCCGACTCGGCCCAGGTGCAAGTCGTCGGTGCCGACCTGACCATTACCAAAACGGTCCATTCTACCGAGGTTTCCCCAGGCAGTGTTGTGACATTTACACTTGCTTTTGTCAATGAAGGCAGTGCCACAGCACGTAACGTCATCATCTCTGACACGTTGTCAACTGGACTGATCTGGGGTGGGCAGGTTGCTGCTTTGCCGCCGGCTCTCGTTGGGCCCAACACGGTCAATCAGACGATCCTTTGGACGCTAAGCGCGCTGCCAAGCGGCACAAACGGATCCATTGTCTATACTGCCACCGTTGACAGCGCAATCGCGTGCAGCAATACCCTTACCAACTCGGTTTCCATCACGACCACAACACCCGAATGCACTGCAGGCGGCAACACTGATTTTGTGACCGTTCATGTGACTTCATGTGCACAGATTGACCTACGCATTCAAAAAGAAGATCATTTGAGCGGCACGTGCGCTTTGCCCGGACAGTTCGTGACCTATACGATCTCGGTATACAATACCGGGGAGCTGGACGCCCAAAACGTTGTCGTTACCGAAACACTGCCCGATCACACCACCTTTGTTGGCGGGCAATGCGAGTATGGCCCGTGTGTGGGAGAGACTTGGCACCAAGTCGGGACGACCAGACAGTACACCATGCTGGTTGGCACGCTGCGTGGTCTGTGGGGAGACAATGCGGGCATCGAGTTTGGCCTTTACGTGGAGAGTCCTCTCTCAGTTGGCGTGACAGAAACGGTCAACACGGTCTGTACCGGTGCAGACGAGTCAGACCCTGACCCGAACAACAACTGTGTTGACGAAATCCTGTCATTCTGCGTGCTTGGGATGATGCAGGTCCACAAAGAAGCTAATTACGAGGGGAATTGTCTCTCCGCCGGAGATCTCATCAGCTACACCATCTTTTATACAAACGTGGGCAATGCTGGCGTACCCGACGTCATTCTCACCGAGTACCTGCCCGATTATACCATCTATGCCGGTGGCAGCGAATGGCACCACGTTGGCGGAGACGTGTACACCTATGCACTGGGCACGGTTCCTGCCGGTATCACGGGCACAGGAACTATCGCGTTCCCGGTTCTCGTCCAGCCTGCGAATTCGATCCCGATCACGGTCACAACGATAACCAACGTGGTCTCGATCTCGTATGGCAATACCGATATTGTGATCACGCCATTGCCGATCAGTCCCGACTTGGTTGTCGTGAAAAATGACAATATGAGTATCGCATCCACCGACTTTGTTTGGGCATACGAGATGGCAACCCATGAGATGTACGCACACCCACTCGGTACTGCCCAGGCAGGCTACGCCCATCCCGGTGATGTGATCAGGTATACGATCGCCTATCTAAATGTGGGGCGGGCACCAACTTTTGACGTTATCCTGACTGAAACGCTGCCTCTTTACACCAGTTATGTCGGCTATGGGTGGGCAGACACCGGTGATGGACAGCATTATACCTATTCGGCGGGCACGCTCACTCCCGGGATGGGCGGCATTGTCGAGTTTTATGTCCAGGTGAACGATCCGTTGCCTGCTGGCGTAGAGTGGATCACCAACGTTATAAACATTGTTGGCAGTGAATTCGAATGCGACTTGAGCGACAACTTTTCGACCGAAGAGACACCCGTGGCACCCTCGTCGCCCACCACATTGACTTTTCACGTTTATCTGCCCATCGTCATGAAAGAGTATACGTCGGTATCACCTAACGCGCTGGTCCATCCCAAGTCGTTGGCCATTGCTGAAAGCCACAACCGGGTTTACGTTCCCTTATTTGACGACGACGGCAATGGTAACCCGGGAGGCGCGGGGCGGCTGGCGGTGTTTGACTTGACCACTCAAGAGCTGATCACCAAAGTGCCAACCGGCGGCACGCATCCCAACCATGTCGCCGTGCTGGGCGACCGGATTTATGTAACAAACAGAGACTCGAACAATGTGACTGTTTTGGATGCCAACGATCTGAGCGTGTTGGACACCATCCCGGTGGGTGGCGCCCCCTTTGACATCGTCGTATCCGGCACGCATGCTTATGTGACCAACTTTGACGACAGTACACTCTCGATCATCGATACCAGCCTTGGTTCTCTCACGGCGACTGTAACCATAACCGTTGGCGATCACCCGGCGATGCTCGCCATGCATGGCAATTGCGTCTACGTGACCAATCACAGTGGTGGTGAAGGTGTCACCGTAGTCTGCAACAATGGCGCTGACGTTTACCGTTTACGCGAGGATCTGGGCTTCTTTGCGGCGGCGTACGATCCAACCCGCAATCGCGTTTACTTGAGCCGGCGTGACAACTTTCCGGGATTGTACAGGATACCGGCTGGCCCGCCTTATGCCACAACAGATCCGGTCAGCGTGAAACGCATGCCGGATGCCCATCCTTATGCCCTTGTGTACGACGAGATAACGGATCTCATCTTTGTCGTGGTTGCCGAAGAAAATCGTATAGACATCATTGAACCAGTACACTTTACGACAGTTGATACTTTACCCATCCCAAGGCAAAATGAGGATACCGGGCGACATGGTGGACAGGGAATCGGTATCAGTGGCAACCAAATATGGGTCACCAACTATGCCAGCCACTCGATCACCGTCCTGGACTATCCTTGATCCAAGCACAACCAATCTAGAAAACCATCGAGAGGGACCGAGACATACACGGTCCCTCTCAACGTTTATCAAGACTATAGAGATTCGTGTGTTTTATGCTACCCGAACGAACGGATTGCTTTTTCTCTCTCGTCCGATTGTCGTTGGCATACCGTGTCCAGGATAAACCACCACCTCATCTGGCAGGGCAAAGAGCTTGTTGGTAATACTATTCATCAACGTATCCCAGTCTCCTCCGGGCAGATCGGTACGGCCAATGCCACCCAAAAAGAGAACATCCCCGCCAAATAAAACCTTTTCCGGCGCGCAATATAAACAGATACTGCCTGGAGAATGCCCTGGCGTGTGCAAGATGCGCATCGAGAGCGCGCCAATGGCCAGTTCATCTCCTTCCCCGATCAATAGATCTGGATCGGGGCTGGATATCGCCGAAAAACCAAACATTCTTGCACCACCATCCTGTTGTAACAATGCAACCGCATCAGGATGCACAGCTAACTTGGGAGCTTGTTTCTGTGCCGAGCTCAACTTGTGCACGATATCCGCATTGGCCAACATGTGGTCAAAATGAGCATGGGTATTGACCACGTACCTGATGTCTAGTTTGTGTTTGTTTACTGCTTTTAATATTGTATCCGCATGGCCGCCAGGGTCAACAATAGCGCCTTTGCGCGTCTGTTCATCGGCGATAACGTAACAATTGGTTTGGAGCTGTCCCACAGCCAGGGTCTCAATAATCATATAGGCCAATCCTTTCTGGTTGTCAATCTCGAGTATTGTAGTCGATTTTCTTCTTTTGTCTAATATTGTTGTTGCCCTATATTCTTTGACAGACAATGTACACTATGTTATAATAGCCCGTCGTTGGTTATGCTGCATTGTTGCAACGCCCCCGAGCACATCGTGTGCACGTGAGCATACAAGGAGGAACATTGATCACAGTCGAACAGATTCAAGACGCGCTGAACCAGGTGATGGATCCCGAGTTGGGACGTAGTATCATAGACCTGGGCATGGTGCGCGACATTGTTGTCAAGGGACAGCAGGTGAGCTTTACATTTGCTCTGACCACGTTGGCCTGTCCATTGCAAGATAATATGGTTGCCGACGCCAAGGCGGCGATAGCCAGGCTGGATGAAAACCTACAGGTCCAGATTCGTCGTGTTGAGATGACTCAAGAAGAAAAACAACACCTACTCGGACAACCAGCGAACGAGCAGGAAAAACCCATTGCTGAACGAATGAACGATATCAAGCATGTCGTAGCGGTCATGAGCGGCAAGGGAGGCGTTGGGAAATCCTCTGTCGCAGCACAACTAGCTGTCGCCTTGCGCCGGCGGGGCGAGCGCGTAGGTGTGCTGGACGCTGACATCACCGGGCCAAGTATTCCCAAGATGTTTGGTCTGAAAAAACAACCCATGATGAGTCCATTAGGCATCGTGCCCCCCGAAACCAAGACCGGCATCAAGGTGATGTCGATCAATCTATTGTTGCAGAGCGAAGACCAGGCAGTGATTTGGCGCGGGCCACTGATCGCCGGTGCAATCCGGCAGTTTTGGAGTGAAGTATTCTGGCGCGACCTCGATTACCTGATCATCGACTTGCCACCGGGTACGTCCGATGCATCGCTAACGGTGATGCAATCGATCCCGGTGAGTGGGGTGTTGATGGTGACGTCGCCCCAGGACCTGGCAGGTATGGTTGTTCGCAAGGCGGCCCAAATGGCGATGCAACTCAATATTCCGATCTTGGGACTGGTAGAGAATATGAGCTACGTCCTATGTCCCAAGTGTGGCGAACGGATCGATGTGTTTGGCCGTAGCAAGGCCTTGGAAACAGCCATTGAGATAGGCGTGCCGTTATTTGGACGACTGCCAATCGACCCCGATTTTTCGGGTTTATGTGATGCCGGGCAAGTCGAGGATTATCCAGCACAAGCATTCGTCGACATTGTCGAACAAATCGTGGCAGCGATGCCCAAAACCAAAACCAAGCCAGTATTTGAATAGACTGACCGGAGGGCAGGATGAAAAAGCTCGAGGTAGGCGTCATCGGGTTAGGGATTCTAGGCAGCCAACATGCCCAATTTCTGCAGGCGCAACCGGAACTAGAGGTTGTAGCGGTTGCCGATGTGATCGATGCGAGAGCGCAGGCCATTGGCACACAAGTAGCCGCTCAGCCATACACCGACTATACGGAAATGCTCCGAGAACGTACCCTGGATATCGTTGTCGTTGCCACTCCAGATCCAATGCATAAAGAGCCGGTATTAGCAGCACTCCGGGCTGGCGTACCGACGATCATCCAGGAAAAGCCCCTGGCAACAACCGTTGCCGATGCAGAAGAAATGTTGGAAGCGGCGGAAAAGACCCAAGCGCGCATCTTGATCAACTTTAGCAATCGAGGTTCGGCATTTGACCGGGCGACGTACTATGTGATCCGACAAGGATTATTAGGCGAGATGGTCTATGGCGAAATACACCTCGACGATAACATCTCAGTACCGACCCAAATGTGGGGCGCGCGCACGCGCGAGTGGGCAGCCGGTTCCTCCACGGCACACTTTTTGCTCAGCCATGTTGTGGATCTGCTGCATTGGATCCTGGCTCCTGCTCAAGTGACAAAAGTGTATGCCATTTCGCAGCAAAAGGTACTGGGTTACACACCCGATTTGTACGATGCGTTTTTGTGGTTTGACAACGATGTCAAATTCAGAATCAAAGCCGAATGGACCAAACATATTGATACCCTGGTTGAATTCGAAATGTCCTTTTCTGGATCCAAAGGATCACTGACCTACCGCAAGCGCCCAGGATTTGGCGCAGTGGAAGGTTGGAGAGCCAACATGAGTCAAGAGATCACACAGCAAGCATTGCTGTCTCATCAAGAAAAGCTGCTGGACCAGGGCATCAATGTGCGTGCATTGTTTCACCGGCCCAACCCCACAGCCGGGGAACTAAAGGCTGGCGGTGGAACGATGAAACTTGGGCTGGAAGCGTTTGACTTGCCTCAAGATTGGTGGCGTATAGAACGCGGCTTTGTAGATGCCATCCTGGAAAACACACTGACACCCTCTTCTTGGACACAGTATGGCCCGTTGCCGTCAGGCAGTGATGGATTGCGACAGACACGCGTGGTTTGTGCCATTGTCGAATCGGCCCAGAGTGGGCAAGTGATTCATCTCACAACCTAGATCGTTGCTTTGACGTAAGTAGATAAATGTGCTACACTCTGGGGTAATTGGATGTTCTGTGGTTTTTCAATGCCTTTCCAGCGAGGAAAGCGTACGCCGTGCTTGAAAAAATAGGAGGAAACGATGTCAGAACTGAAAACAACAACTCAATTTTTGGCCAAGGTTCCCTTGTTTGCCAGCTTGAAGGAACGTCAGCTCAAGCTGCTTGCGGGCCGAATGGTGACGCGCAGTTATGACGTGGGGCAAGACATTGTAACACAAAACAAAGGCGGCATTGGGCTCTTTATTATTGTCTCCGGTGCTGCAGATGTCATTCGCGTCAATTCCGACGGAACCAAAGCAATGGTCAACGAGTTTGGCCCCACTGACTTTTTTGGCGAACTGGCACTGTTAGATGAGGAACCGCGGACGGCCTCTGTTGTTCCTACAAAAAAGACCGAATGCCTTGTGCTCTCTCAGTGGGAATTCCTTGGTGCACTAAGACAAGATGCTGAAATGTCCATCGTGATCCTGCAGGAACTAGCCAAACGTTTCCGTCGCGCACTCGACACGCTTTAGCGTGGACCCCCTGTGAGGCACGTCTATGTACGAGGCGTGCCTCATTTTCTCGCACAACTTTTGGCCATTTCCATATCCCCGTGAGGCGCGTCTCTACCATAGCACCAGCCCACACAGAACCTTGGTGCCAAATGAATTCTCTCTTTTTGGAGATGAAAAAGCTTTTACCCAAGGATATCGTGCTGCCTCGATCAAACGACAAGCTTGAGGTAAGGAGAAAACAATGATCAAGGTTCAAGACTTGATTGGCAAACCAATTGTAACGATGAATCATGGTGAAATCATTGGCAAAGCCAAAGACGTGTTAATCGATCCCTCAACATACGAAATCGCTGCCCTCGTGTTGCCCGCCAACAAAATGTTCAGCAAGGACACAATGGTTGTTCCGCGTCCCGTAATCCACGTCTTGGGCCGGGATGTGATCTTGGTCAAGAGTAACGAAGCGATGGTGCGTGACGACACGCTGCGAGGCGTAGCGAGTTTGCTTGCCGTCGCAAAACAAATGAAAGGCCGCCAAGTTGCTACCGAAAAGGGAACCAAAGTGGGTATCTTGAACGACATTTTGGTGGACGACGACGGCAAAATAGTAGGCTATGATCTGTCCAAAGTATTCATAAAAGGTCCGATATCCCAATCAAAGCGTATTCCCTTTCGAATAACGCGTTCAATTGGCTCTGATTTGATTATCGTCGATTCTAAGCAACTTGAATCAATATAAGAATATCGTTGGCACAGAGCACGATGCCAATTTGCAATCTAAAAAAGCGTCCCACGAATGGAGACGCTTTTCTTGTATCATGTTGCATCTTGCTCAGTCAGGTACTTGGTCTTGTGGATGGGATATCGGGCGATCTTGGTCTTTCATTCGCCAGCAGCCCAGACAAACGATGGAACACTTCTTGATCCATAATCGTTTCACCGCACACATCACAAACCAGTGCCGACACATTTGGGGCAACAAGCAGTTGTCCCTCAAACATGCTGGTAAACGTCGCTTTGCGCGCGACGAGTTTGCCAAAATGGCATTTGGGACATGTAGGATAGACATCGCTCTCCGTCATAAAAGTCCCTTTCTAGCACCTGCTCGACAATCTGAACGCTTGTGCTCGCCCCAATATATGTCGCCCCGGCAATCTATGTTCCATCTTGAACAAAACGGTGGTGAGGTATCAATCCCCATAGTGACGGCGGCCAATAACAGAGCCATGCTTTGCCCACAATAGCCTCCATCTCTAGGGGCCCCCAGCTATGTGAGTCTTGGGAAAAGGAACGATTGTCCCCCAAGACAAACACCTGATCCTGTCTCAGCGTCCACGCCCCCCCACGATAGGTGATCGGCCGTGCATAAGGTTCGTCCAATACGGCCCCGTCAATAAAAACCTGAGCATCCTGGATCACAACGTGTTCACCAGGCAACCCCACCACGCGCTTGATCAGATCTCGTTCTGGCACTACAGGTGAGCTGAACACAATGATGTCACCTCGTTGAGGCGACTTGAGCCAATAATTATACCTGGTGACAAAAAGATATTGACCGTGATGCAAGTTTGGCTCCATGCTTGAACCCTCGATCCAAAAATTGCGGACCAGTATCCGAATGCTCACAAAGATGATCGTTGCCAAAACAAGCGTTTCAACCGCGTCAATCAGAAAACGCCCGATACTGGGTTTGTGCTCTGCTAAACCCAATGATGCGTCTGGCGCATTCTGTTCGCTCAATCGTCTCCTCCAAGTGTATCCATTATAACGCATATTGGCGTGTTGAGCAACTGCATTGACCACAACAAGAGTAAATTTGTCGTAAATTTTGCCCAGAACAAAAGCGTGCGAACAGCGTTCCATCTGGATGAAAAGATGGAGACGTTGTTCGCACGCCAAGCAACAACTCGATCGAAATCGAGATGATGAGCACGATTACGCTTACACTGAAATGTCAAGCACTTGCTCTGCGCGCTCGACAATATAATCGGGATCAAAAGGTTTCGTCACATATTCATCGGCACCTACTTCGCTCCCTTTTTGCCGGTCCACTTCCTGACCTTTGGCAGTGAGCATAATGATATATGTATTCGCTAATTCAGGTGTTTGCTTGACTTTTTGGCAAACTTCATACCCGCTCATTTTGGGCATCATAACATCTAAAAAGACCATTTCAGGACGCTCTTTTTGAATCACTTGCCACCCTTCTTGCCCATTGCCAGCAGTCAACAATTCGACGCCCTCTTCCTCAAAATCCTCCAAGGTCTCTTCAAGTAACGTGCGGATAAGTGGTTCATCGTCGACGATCAAGATTTTTTTCATCGTTTACTCCTAAGCCAACCGGGCTACACAGATCAAAGTAATTGGCTTGTCAAAATTGATTGGATTCGTGGCAACGCATCTTGGGCTGCCTGGCGGCCCTTTTCGATCAGCAGATCAGCATGCTCAAAATCAATGTCTGAGAACCCGGCAATATCCGGAGACACCATTAGATCAATCAAGTTTAGATGATCCAGTGAACGTTCGTGGGCAACCACATCACATACGCCAATCCAGCTAGTCACCAGGTCCTGGTCCCGATTTTTCCGACCTTTCTCTAGCCGCGCACTGGGCACAGGAATGACGCTACTGGTCAAGATGATATCGGCACCTTCGGCAGCAACGGCGTCAGCAGGCAGGGGATTGGTCAAAAGAGCATCTATGAGCAATCGGTCTTGATATTCGATCGGTGTGACCAGCCCAGGAGTAGCCACACATGCTGACAGAGCATTGAACAGACTGTCCTCGTTCATCCATACCACTTCGCCAGTCACAAGATCGCTGGTTATGAGGTGACAGGGCGTTTCTAAATCCGAAAACTCGAGACCACCTACTGTTTCGCGTATAAACCCACGCACGGCACGAATATCAAACAAGCCAGGGCGTGCGGTGGATCTAAGACTCAACCATCCGCCGAACGGTTGTAATTTGCTCATTCGATTAGCAGCCAGGTCGATCATCTTGTCCGGAGACCATCCCGCTGCGTACAAGACACTCCACAATGCACCATATCCACAACTGGCAATAACGTCAAACTGAAGGTCTGCCCGGTGTAGCACATCGAGTACACCTAAATGAGCCATCGTACGTGCTGCCCCGCCCGAAAGCACAAGCCCCCTGGTCCGACCGCACAGCTTGCGCGCCAATCGGGCAAGATGCAAAGGAAAATTGAGTGACACACTCCAATAGTGGCGCGATGCAGCGTGCAACCAGGGAGCGCCGTTTCCGGACAGATCAATGACGACTTTGGCAAGCCCGATGACACGCATCAATTGATCGGTCATTTGCGGAAAAGAAGCGACCACGACCCAATCTTGTTGTTTGATGTGTGCATTTATAGTATCGGCAATCGATTTACTTCGCATCACACTGCCATCGATGTAACGCAGGTTGATGCGTGGCTCCGGCCTTTTGCCGATCAAGTCAATCAGCACCACCTGATCGCTGGTCTGACACGCCAAAGCATGAGCCAGTTCGTTCCCATTTTCACCAACGACAACAATAGGGTTGTGTTGTGTTTGGGCCTGGACTGCTTTGGACACAGGTTTCATTTGCCGCGCGAATTCGTGCCGAATCGCTAGCCCGACATCCGGATGTTGAGACAACAGATAATCGAGTGAGGTCTTGTCCAGCGTCCAAATGCGCGCTTCTTCGATGATCCGTGCAGTATAAGGACGTCGTTCACCCAATATGACCGCCATCTCGCCAAAAATATCGCCAGACTTGGCTGTTTGAAGCACAAAAGATTCGCCTTGTTGGTTGCGGACGGTCAGCTCTACTTGGCCGCTATCCACGATATACATTCGCTCGCCCCAGTCCCCATTCTCAAACAGGACGGTGCCCTCGGTATGATATTCGAGTTGAAAGCGGCGGGAAAAATCCTCAAGTGCAGCATCTGAAAAGAGACGAAAGAACGGAATTTGCCATTGATTGTCAAGCACTTGCCAGATGCCTGGAGGAAGAAGGCGATTGCTGCGCCGCGAGAGTTTGACGCGATAGACCCATTCACCGAACTCGTTTTCTCGTACTTGTAGCCAATTCTGGACGACAAGCTGCTTGACCTGAATCTCAAGTTCAACGGGGTTGCGTTCAAGCTTGCGAGCCAATTCTGCAAGTGTAATCGGTTCGCTTTTGTTGATCTCAAGCATCAATTCTCGTTGTGCTTTAGGCAGGTCCAACACTTGAGTGATAGAAAACGCCTGATCGGCCGAGCGGCGTATGTTAACCTGGTCTCCTTTGAGCCAATCAAACGCATTGTCGCGCGCACGATTCACGCTGTTTTCCGTGCCTTCTGTGCTGTCCCGATTTGTTTCGTCGCTGTCCATCGCTTACTCCAGTGCCAGCACGCTGTCGGCCAGACCGATAATCTCTTTGGAAAAACGATGCTTGGGGTACGAAAGATAGAAAACACCACCACTGGCAAGGCGAACAACCTCCATCGCCATCGGCAAAACAGCGCCCACTTGGGTATCATACGTGTCCTGCAATTGTGCGCGATAGGCACTGGAATCGTTTTCCGGCAATGCCTTATTCAAGACAAGAAACATATTGGGCACACCCAGTTTCTTGGCTACCTCTAGGGTGACACTGGTGCCCTGAAAATCTTGCTGGTCTGGTCGGAGAATGATGATCAATGTATTCGAAATGGCTATCGATAGCAAGGTTTCTTCATTCAAACCGGGATGTGTATCGATGACCAGATAATCCAGAGACAAGCTGCGGATCAATTCTCTAAATCCATCTTTGAGCCGCCGGGCATCATACCCTTCATGCAAGATACGCGAGATCTCGTTGATTCTGATGCTTGATGGCACCAAAAATACTTTACCTTGCGTCACAGGCTGTGGAGTAACATCATAAGCGGCATCTACAATAGGACATTTTGCCCACAAATAGTCGTTTAACGTGCGGCTAACACGCCCTTCACCAAGACCAAAAATAATATGGATGCCGGGTGACTGAATATCAGTATCCACAATGCCAACACGTTTTCCGGCCATGGCAAGAACGGTTGCAAGGTTTGCTGTGATATTGGACTTGCCGGTTCCTCCTCGGAACGAGTGTAATGAGAGCAGTTTGGCCATATTGCGCCTCCATGAAACAACTAGAACAGATCGCTTGGTCTTGTGTCTGGCAATGTGCTGCTTTTTTGTCTAGATATCAAACTCTTGGCGCATACGCTGCGCATTTTCCTGCAAATGTCTAAAATAGTCGCTCTCGGTGATGTGTGCCACCTCTTTTTGTTTTTTTGCTTCATCAATTTCGATCTTGAGTGCCTGAATCTGCTGTCTAAACCGCTCCTCACGCTTTCGAACTGTTAGCGCATTGGCGATAGCAACACCAACTTGGGAAGCAAGCGCAGTGAGCAGTTTTTCATCACCCGCCGTAAACATGGTCCCGGCATTCGTTCGAGCCAGAGTGATAACCCCGAGGACCGTTTCCTTGGATTTGAAAGGAGCAGACAATAATGCGCTAAGAGGCGTTCCTTCTCCTGACTCGAGTCGAACAAACGTGTGCAAATCGTTGAGAATTCGAGAGCGACCTGTCCGCATGACCTTGTCCGATAAGGCTTGGCCAATCAAGAGCTGTTCTGCAGTAGCAACATCCGCCCCGGCGCTTTTATGCGGCACCAGCTTGTTCGTCAAATCATCGTACAAAAACACCGCGCCACCATTGGCTTTAATAATACGAATACTCTCATAGAGAACGCGTTGCAAAACCTCCTCCAGGTCCAAAGATGCGCCAATCGTTTCATGAACGCGATACAAAAGATTGACCTCGCGGTAGCGATCAAGCGTTTCCTGGGCCAGAGACTTTTGCGTCAGCTCTTTTTCGATCAACCTGATCAAGACGTGCTGCAATGCGTCGCGGATTGTTGATATGTCGGGACTGATATAAAAAATACCATAAAAGGTCTCTTGAACGGCCAGTGGTAGAACAGTGGCAAACTGGTTACTCGCCGGGTTTTGGGTCTGGCACACCTGCCAAAGCAATGTCTCATCAGCGGGAACCGAAGGGTGGGCAGCCAACCACTTGCCAGTGGCGTCTGCAACACCTAACGTGATCGGTGGTATGTGTAAAGCGCTCCAATCAGGTAATAGTGTTTTCAACTCCTGTCTATTCAACAGTTTTTTGAGGGAAATCGCTTTCATGCAATGTCTCCATTGCCAGATAGAGCAGTTCGACCTTTACTTTTATCATTGTAGCACAGCTTGAATGAAAGGACAAGAGAGGTATTGGGGCCACTGTCTTGGGATCGGCGAAACACATGTTCGCGCTCTCCCACTTTAGAGGACAGATATCCTGGGAACAGACTTTCGAGGTTGCCAGCACGAACCACATGTTAACAACCTCGAAAGCCCAAGTTAGAATAGACTAGAACGGCCTTGGAGCAACGCCACCAAGATAGCCGAATCGCTTGACAAATTCCTTGGCCGAAATGTTGACTTGACCAGCAATCGCATCCAGCAATGCGTCATCCTGAAAATCTTGCGCGTCAAGACGGATCATGAACTTGCGCGCAGAACGATAGGTAAACGAGTCGACGTTGACCATGCGGACTCCGGTACGTCCCGTTTCTGGATCCATCAACTCGGTGTAAGGAATGGGCTGCACTTGATTCTGCTGAATCGTGATCATTGCATTTGTGCCGCCTTCTTTGATAAACGTCACGGCCGCTTCGCCCAGGCTGCGTGTATAGTCGATATCGTAAGCACAAGGGTCGGCACAGCGCAACTCATAGCCCAGCTCCTTGTCGACAATCGTCATCTTGACACCGAGCTCCTGAAGCACTGGACGCACTTGCTGCTTAATGATCGCCGCTGAGTTGACTTCGGCCAAACGCGGGTGACCGTGCTCGTCACGTTCGATCGTTTCAAGAAACTCAAAATCTTGATGATCAATGATCTCCATCACACCTTCGGCAACAATAGCTACGCCATAAGGGTCGCCATTTGCCAGACGCTTGATGATCGATCCTGCAATGATATCGGTGACAGTTTGCATCCGGATCGGCTTGTGTGTAAACTCTTCCGGGATCAAGGTCAACGTTGCACCGGCGCTTTTGCCAATGCCCATAGCCAGGTGTCCGGCTTTGCGTCCCATCGCCACGATAATGTACCACCGTTGCGTGGTCAGTGCATCTTCCATGATATTCATCGCCAAGCGGGTGCCGACATCACGCGCTGTTTCATATCCAAATGTGGGAATACCTTCTGGAAGAGGCAAGTCATTGTCAATCGTTTTGGGCACGTGAACCGAGCGAATATCGATTCCCATTTTCTCCTGCGCGTATCGGGCAACCGAATAGGCAGAAAATGCCGTATCGTCACCACCGACGCTGACCAGATGTGAGATACCGATTTTTTGCAGCGTTTCGACCGAGTTTCTCAACGTCTCTTCTTGCTTGGTCGGGTTGACGCGCGACGTTTTGAGAATGCTGCCGCCTTTAACGTGAATGCGACTGACGTCTTTGATTGACAACGGGTTGATATTGCCTTCGGCCTCGCCTGATGCAAGGTATTTGAACCCTTCCATGATCCCAAAGACCTGAAATCCGTTGTTGATGCCTTCAATCGTGACTGCGTGAATGACGCCATTTAAACCTGGTGCGGGGCCTCCCCCAACCAGAATGCCGATGGTTTTGTTGGGATGTGGTGCTTTCATTGAATTCCTCCTGGATATATGGTATGAAGCCTCTGATTGACAAAAGCCTTGACCCTGTCCTTTGTATGGTTTTGCCAGAGACCTGTATCGCAGTGCGTTATATCATAGGCAATGGGTTCTGTCAAACTTGTAAAGCAAACAGAAGCGCCCAAATAACCATCATAAAGAGCCAATCGCGAGCCTTCATGCGCAAGATGCGACGAGAGGTTCGTTTTCTCGACACGCCAAACCCTCTTGACTGCAGCGCCAGTGATAGATCATCTGCCTGGCGCAAAGCATTGATCAGCAACGGAACAAGTACTGGAATATAGGCGCGCGCTGCTTTGATCGGGTTTTTGTGAGATACGATCAAGCCTCGACTCTGTTGTGCTTCCAAGATTTGGGCATACACTCGCCTGAAATTGATCGTTTGCTGCAAAGCCATCACTGTTGGAAACCCCAGTTCAAAAGGTAAACCCAACCGCGTCAATCCAGCAACGGCGTCGCCCAGTTCGGTCGTCCACAACGCCAGCGAAAAGCATAACGATAGCCCAATGATGCGAACGGCCAGCCCAATGGCCTGCCATACAGACTGGAGCGTCACCGTAATTGGACCGATAGCCAACAGGGCATCATTTGCCTGCCAACGCAAGCACCCAAAAACGAGAATCGTCACTATCAATGGGGTCATCGTTTTCCATAGAGACACGATCCGAACGCGGGTACCTGGCGAAAGCATACCTAGACCGTGCAGCCCGAGTAAAATGAGCAGCATCGTTCCCGGAGCTGCTTCCAGGATCAGGCAAGCAGAAACGCTTATCACAAACAGAAATTTGGTGCGTGGATCGAGACGATAGAGCAGCCCTTGGCCCGGCACGTACAACAGTTCACTCATCACCGCCTCCAAAACGCACAAGCCTATCAACAAACGATTGAGCAGTGAGCGGCAGCGGTGGGGAGATGTGCATCTCGGCGGACAACAAGGTGACCGGCAACGGATCCAGCCCAACCCCAGTTAACGTTTCGATGTCGGCCAACACATTCCGCGCAGCGTCCAGGCCAACGAGGCGACCCTGATACAACACGGCAACCCGGTTTGCGTACCGGGCGGCGAGGCGCAAATCGTGCGTAATGGTGACGATCGTTGCTCCTTGCTTGTGTCGTTGCTCAACGACGCCTAACAGATGGTCGATCGAGCCCTGATCCAGCCCAGCCGTGGGCTCGTCGAGTGCCAGGACAGGGGTATTCATCGCCAAGACGCTGGCCAGAGCAACCTGACGGCGCAGCCCATAACTCAATACGGCCGGCGCGTGATCGGCAAAACCGATCAACCCGAGCTCGTCTAGTGTCTCGGTCACGCGGTCGTCAAGAACCTGTCCACGCAATCCCAACTGCCGGGGACCGTAAGCAACCTCATCTCGTACCGTCGCACAAAAGATCAACCGGTCCGGGTTTTGTGGCAGATAACTCACCGTGTGGGCCAACTGGCCAATCCGGCAAGCGCGCGTGTCCTGCCCGTCAATATATACAGATCCCTGCACCGGTTTGAGCAACCCGTTTAGATGCTTGATCAGTGTGCTCTTGCCCGAACCATTGATGCCAATGATGGACAACCAATCGCCACGAAAAATGCACAGGCTTGTATCCTGCAAAGCAAAACGATCTGCATTGGAATAACGATACGAGAGATTATCGATGCGAATAATTGGCTCGGCATGTGTATCGCACCCCGCCGATTCCGGTACCTTTTGAAATGGAGGTTTTGACTGGCTCTCATCTCGTGGCAGTACTCCGGCCCGAGTCTTCACTCCGACGCTCGATGAGGATTTGGAGCTCAACAAGGTTTCAAGATCAGAGCCGAATGCCGCGACTAATGCCTGCCGTGCTTGCTCGGGGCGCAGAAAGGTAAACGATTTGCCGGTAGATCGAGCTAACAGATGTGACAAAAGCGCGAGCTGCGGTACAGCTAGACCCCAAGCTCTTACACGCTCGACCTGGGAAAAAAGATGCGCCGGCGTGCCGGAAAAGACGATGCGTCCCATTTCTAAAACAATGACGCGATCGGCAAAGCGGGCAACGGCTTCAGCATCCTGAGTCGCCATGATCACCGTCATACCGTG
>JAFGJF010000152.1 GCA_016929205.1 Anaerolineae bacterium | reverse complement strand
TCGCCGACTTGTCACTGTGGTCGTGCGACCTGGCCAACCTGGCTGTCGAGATCCGGCACACCGAGCCTTTTGCCGACCTGTATCACCTCGACGTCGCCGACGGGCATTTTGTCTCCAGCCTGCTCTTTTTCCCCGATCTGGTGGCTGCCATTCGCCCCCTGACTCGCCGCCCATTTCACGTTCACCTCATGGTTGAACACCCGACTCGCTGGATTGGTGATTTCGCCGAGGCCGGCGCGGATATCATCACCATTCATCACGAGAACGAGCAATGCGACGCCGCGCTAGAACAGATTCGTGCTCTCGGACTCGGCGCCGGGCTGGCCGTTCAGCTCGAGACGCCGATCGATGCCATTACAGACTATGTGGCGAAAATCGACCTGGTTGTTCTGCTGGGAACCCGGCTCGGTATCAAGGGTGCAGAATTGCATGACACGGCCTGCCCTCGCATTGTCCAACTGCGCGCTCTGCTCCACGAGCAAGGACGCCTGGACGACCTGCTTATTCAGGCCGATGGTGGTATCCGCCAACACACCGTCCCCCAACTGCGCGCGGCCGGGGCCGACATCATCACGCCTGGATCGCTGGTTTTTAAGAGCGACGACCTTGACGAAACGATGCGCTGGCTGCGCGCACTGCCTTTGCCGAATGACTAGAATCCACTTCCAATGTGCCAAAACGGGCCAGGAGAGAAACATCGTGACAGATATGCAAAAAACTGAACGGCCAGCCTACCTACGCCTGACCCTGACCAACCCGGCGACGACATTGGAACACACCGTCGGAACTGGTCAACGAGATTCGAACGATCGTTCAGAATAGAGGGGGGGGAAAAAAAAACGTGTCTAGGGTATCCGTCGTGCGATGCGCATCCTATAGCCTTGCCCAGGTCAGAGAAAGCGTGATGGCCGTACTGGAACCGCTGGGTGGCATGCCCCATTTCGTTCATCCGGGAGCGCGCGTTCTGCTCAAACCTAACCTGGCAACGGACGCATCGCCCGGTCAGGCGATCACCACACATCCCGCAGTTGTCCAGGTCGTAGCCGAACTGGTGCAAACAGCAGGGGGAATCGTTTTCCTGGGCGATGGGCCCGCAGGCCCGGAGGAAAACAGCCCGCTGGTCTGACAAGCCAGTGGTATGACAAATATGGCCGAGCAGCTTTTAGTCCAGCGCCGCCGCATGCCGACCTGCCGCCGGATCGCCGGCCGCGTAGATCGTCCCATCTGGCTCAACGTACAGCATCACCGGGCTGGCGATCGACTTGTCGATCGCGCGCACCTGGTGTCCCCGGCCGGCTAACTCGTCCTGCACATCTGAATGGATGCTGCTATTCATGATCAGCGATCCGGCCTCGATAAACGCCTGTTCGCGCTCGGGATTGGGATCGAACGAATTTTGGTGGTGTTCGGTTGCAAAGCGCGGCGCCCTCACCGCCTCCTGGGGCATCATCCCAAATTCGACAAAATCCAGGAGCAGGTTGAGCGTCGTTTGGTCCTGCAAATCGCCGCCGGCCACGCTAATCGCCAGGATCGGTTTGCCCTCTTTGAGCACCAGGGTTGGCGTAAGCGTGATCCGCGGCCGCTTGCCGGGCTGAATACAGTTTGGGTGGCCCGGCGTACTGTTCAAACTCCGCAGCCGGTTGCCATGGGTCACGCCCGTGCGTCCGCCATCGCCCTTGTTGCCAAACACGTTACAACTGGGTGTGGCCGCAACCACGTTGCCCCAACGATCGGCGACAACACAAGTCGTGGTGCCGCCGGGGCCCGGACGAAACAGCCCGGGTCCTGCAAGTGACGCCATGTTGTACACATCGCCAGGCCGTGCCTCCTGCGACGCGCGCTGCATGTCGATCAACGGACGGCGAATTTCGGTATACGCATCGGACAGCAGCGCCTGTAAAGGCACGTCGGCAAAGACCGGGTCGCCATAATACGCGTCGCGGTCGGCCATAGCCAGCTTGATCGCTTCTGTCAAAACGTGGACATAATCGGGCGACAGGTGCCCCATCGTTTTCAGATCGAACCCTTCCAGCAGCCGCAACGCCTGACACAAATAAGGTCCCTGGGTCCACGTGTCACACTTGCAGACGGTATAGCCGCCGTACTGCACCGTCACCGGATCTTCGACGCGCGTGTGGTGGGCGGCCAGGTCTGCCTTGCGCAAGAACCCGCCTTTCTCGACGTACCACGCCTCCAGATCACCGGCGATATCGCCTGTATAAAAGCGATCGAGCACGGTCTGCAGCTTTGTCTCGCGCGTGCCCGGATAACTCTGCTCCGTCTCGACCAACTTGTGCAGCGTGATTGCCAACCGGGGATACCACTCTTGCCCACCGGCGTCAAGTAAGGCCAGCGTCGGTGTGATCGCTTCCTCAAACGTCCTGGTTCCGTACCGTTTCAGCGCCGTCACACACAAATGGACCGCTGCCGGAACGGGCGCAGCCTTGATATCGCCATCGGTCGGGATGCCGTTGGCCATATACCAGTCAATGGCCTCCTGGGCCAACGGAGCCCGGCCGAGGCCGGAAAGCACCTCGACTTTTTGCCGCCTGGCATCATAGATGATGAAAGGGATTTCGCCGCCAATGGCAAAATCGCCGTGATCGGTGATGCTCAGGGCAAAGAGCGTCGCCGCTGCCGCGTCGGCCGCGTTTCCGCCGCACTCGAGCAGCGCGATGCCCGCCGCAACGGCATCGGCACCACCGGCTGCAACCGCACCCGTTTTTCCCGATCCGTGCCATCCAATCTCTCTCCCATTTGTTTGCCGCAAAACACCGCCTCCATTTCACCGTATCCAATCATCCGGGGAAAGCAGAACAAGCCGTCTACTGAGCCCGCAATACCCCGCCATCGACCAGAACCTGTTTCAGTGCCTGTCGCTCGCTCTCATCGAGATCGAGCAATGGCGCACGAACCGGCCCGCCGTAATAGCCCAGCATATCCAACGCCGCTTTCAAGCCCGCCACACCAAAACGCGCCGTGATTGCCGTGTTGACCGGGATCATCTTTCGCTGCAGGTCAGCAGCCTCGTCCCATTGTCGCGCCTTGAAATAGGAGACGATGTCGATCGCTTGTTGGGGAGCAACATTGGCCAATGCCACCACGCCGCCTGCCGCGCCAAGCGCAAGGCTGGCAAACAGAAAGCTGGCCGATCCCGCCAGCACCTGAAAATCGGGGGGCGTCAGCCGTATGGTATCGCCCAACTTGGTTATGTTCCCGCCGCTGTCCTTGATCCCGACGATATTGGCGTGTGACGCAGCCTTGGCAATTGTCGTTGCCGGCATATCGACATGCGTAAACTTGGGCACGTTATAGAGCACGACAGGAATCGTTGACGCGTCAGCCACAGCCGCATAGAATTGAACCAGGCTGTCGCACGTCATTTGGCCATCGTAAAAGTGCGGCGTGATCACCAGTGCCACGTCGGCGCCAATGTCGGCCGCTTGCCTGGTAAATGTCACACTTGAGCGCAGCGACTCGCATCCCGTCCCAGCGATCATCAACTTGTGCGAGGGAATAACCTGGCGAGCCGCTTCCAGAACGCGCAATTTTTCTTTCTCGGTGAGGTATGCCGCTTCCCCATTCGACCCCAAGATCACGTAACCAGACAGCGCGTATTCGTTCCAACGCTGGATATTCTCTGCCAGCGCATCCAGGGCGACCTCGCCAGCTCGGTCAAAAGGCGTCGGAATGGGCGGGAAAACGCCGCTCAGATCCAGACTCGATCTGGCGGAACGGGCTTGTAATAACTCATTTGTTGATGGATTCATTGTCTCTCGCTTTCTCGACACACTGAACAGAGGATTGTAGTAGACCGCCTACCCTAAAAGCAGCATAAGCACCTGCCCGCTCACACTACCAGGAATCACACCCCTCCGAGATTGTAATGTGAAACCGTCACCTTGTCAAAAAGAACCTGTATGCCGTCAAAAGCACAAGCCCCACCGGGAAGCGATGGGGCTTGTCATTATAGAGTATTCTGATACGCCATTGTATCAAAGATAGCTAGCACGCAACAAAAGGCTACTCTTCACTTGCCAAAATATTGATCGCGATCGTCGAACTGTCGCCCGGTACGTTCTGCAGGTTGACAAAACTCTCGGCCCAGACCGGGTCGCCGCCGCCACCGGCCCAACTCTCAAACCCGCCAGCCCAGCTCTCGAATCCGCCAGCCCAGCTCTCAAACCCACCGGCCCAGGCAGTATATCCACCGGCCCAGCTTTCGAATCCGCCGGCCCAGCTCTCGAACGCGCCGGCCCAACTTTCGAATCCACCGGCCCAACTCTCGAATCCACCGGCCCAGCTTTCGAACCCACCGGCCCAACTCTCGAACCCACCTGACCAGTTGGTCGACCCACCGGCCCAGCTTTCGAACCCACCGGCCCAACTCTCGAACCCTTGAATTTCAAACTGTCCCGTTTCCGCATTGTAAACGGTCAGCCCCTGGTAATGCTGCTCTCCGGCCAGGTCGGCAGCAATATCCATGCCCCGGTTAGCCGCACCCGAAAGGTCCGTGAATACGGCTTCGGGGGCCCAGGCGCGCCCCGCGCCCTGCTGCCAGATGCTGTACGGCATCTCACCGGTAACCTCGCTTAACTGAGGGCGAGCCGTTATCAGCAAACGATACTTGACCTGATCGGGCGTCAAGTCGGGATATTCGCTGAGCATCAACGCCGAGATGCCCGAAACGACGGCAGCCGACATCGACGTACCCGCCATCCGGAAATACTTGGCATTGAGCCTGTTTTCAGGATAGGCCTCACCCAGATACGTTTTCTGGTGCATCAACGAGACCACGTGCGCGCCGGGAGCGATCACATCGGGCTTGACAAACGCATCGAGCGTCGGGCCGGCCGCTGAAAACGGCGGAATGTAATCGTCACCCAAGTCCTCCACCGTATAGTTGTCGGTGTAGGCCCCAACGGTGATGACATAGGGCGTATTGCCCGGCACGCCGATGCTCATCGGGTCAGGACCGCCATTGCCGGCGCTGACGACGACGACGATGCCAGCCTGCCAGGCAGCCATCGCCGCCAGGTTGTAGGGGTCGGCCCAGTAAGGAGCATACACCGGCGCGTACATCGAGATATTGAGCACGCGAATGTTGTACGTGTCCTTGTTTTGCACAACCCACTCGATGCCGCGCAGCACGTCAGCATAGGTACCAACACCGGTCTCGTTGAGCACGCGCACGGCAACCAACTTGGCTTCTGGTGCGACACCCCGGTATTCGTTGTCCTGGTTTTCAAACGCGCTGTTGCCGATAATGCCTGCTGTGTGTGTGCCGTGACCGCTGGCGTCTTGAGGGGACTTTTGTAGTTTATTCTTTTTGTAGAGTTTGTCTTCAATGGCATCATAATAAGCCAGTATCCGGCTGCCACTACCGTTCGACTCCTGAGCCAGTTCCCGAAAATTGGTGTTCACGCCGCTGTCGAGAACAGCCACGGTCACACCTTGGCCCATGTTGCCCGTATCCCATACCTCAGCAGCACCGATCGCTTTGACAAACTCGACATCGACGGCTTGACCGGCTGGTTTAACCGTGCGATTGGGCGTCACGCGCACCACGCCGGGCATCCGTGTCAAACCAACCAATGCATTGCTCGACACCTCTGCCACAACAGCGTTGATAATCGTTATCTTGGCACTCACCCGCCCGCCATTCTCTTGCACGGCCTGCACGGCCGCATGCATACTCGTTCCTTGAACGATAACCTGCACTTGCGGTTGTGCAAATGGTGCAGCTCCGGCCAAAAGCAGGCATAGTATGAGCACAATGAACGTGTTTCGAATCCTGATTTTCATGTTACCCCCTGAACCAAAACGTGTGTGTACGATGTGATACTCTTGGTATATTTTAGCAGATATGGGCATTTGAATCTATGCCCGATTCGTGGAAGGTCGTGCGGGTTCCGTGCGAAAAAGTGCGAGACGAGAGAGCGACGTCCTGGAGGAACAAAAAAAGCCCTGCAGCGAGCTGCAGGGCTTTGATACGTGCGGACTGCTTGGGCAGTCCGCTGAGATACAAGTGATCTACTGATCCGGACAAGATTTTCTAAACTTTTGGACGCTCATGGGGGACAAAAATCGTTTAGCCTTATATGTTTGGATCAGTAGTCGACACACTCTTTGAGCCAGGTATAGTGCTTGGCTTTTTCCATACTTTCGCACAAAACGACATAGCCCACGCGCTCTGCACTACCCATTGGATCGACATCCATCCCGCCCAAGAAACCGAGGTGCCCACCCGCATCGCCCCAGTCGACCAGGCGAACGACGGGAAATGGACTCGCCACGACCGCTGTGCGGCCCGTCTTGG
>JAFGJF010000151.1 GCA_016929205.1 Anaerolineae bacterium | reverse complement strand
CTTTCTGAAGGATAATTGGCTATCCAGAAAGTTTACCCCATTTTTGATGTCGTGTCACATTCTCCCCCAAGTTTTGAATGCGCCCGATCGCGACCGGCTTTTCGACAAAAAAGGGCAGCTTGCGCTCGATGACCAGATCCTCCATCGCGCCATGGGCAAAGGGCGGCAGCATGATGTACACCGCATCCGGCCGGGCCCGATCGAGCATCTGCCTGGCGTCGGTATAGATCTCTCCCTGCCCGCCGACCTGCTCGCGGCGTGCGGCAGCGGCGTCCTCGTTGAGGTCACACCACGCGACAAATTCGACGTCCTCAAAGTCCTTCAATCCCTGTTCGAGGTGCGAGCGGACGATACCGCCCGAGCCAATAAAAGCCAACCGAACCTTGTCTGACATAAGAACCTCCTTTTATTTTACTCGTGATTTGGCGGAACACAACAACGAATTGGGAATAAAACGAATTCCTGGTCACGTCCACGACCTTGGTTCCTCTGTTGACCTGGGACGTGCTGCATTCTACTTGATTCGAACTGGCGTCAGTATCAGTCTGGTGCCGTAAAAGTTTGCCAGCAAGCCGAGTTTGGAGCCTACACGCCGCAAATGTGCCTTTAGTTGTTCCGCCAAAGTCATCGATCGCGTGCCATCGATCTCACCAAGAGCAAATGTAGCCAACAGCACTTTACCTTCAACCCGAATGAGACGGACATCCTGATAGCCCAAAAGCTGGTTTGCATAGATGACCGGCAACTGCTTGATATAGTCGTAGCCGAGGCCACTGCGGCGCAGTTCGATCATGGTCGCTCGCCGGTAGACCTGGTGCAAGAACCCCGGCCCCAAGGTAAAGTGCACCCGGTGGCAGGCTCGCTGGATCGCGTTTACCAGCTCGGGATAGAGCAAGTCGAGATCGACAGGTTGAGGGTGCCAGGAAAAATCAGGCTGCCTTTCACGCAGAAAATTGGGCAATCGCTCGTCGTCAAGAAAAGAGCCCCCATAGTTGACCACAATGGCCAGATCGGCATCGGTGACCTTCAAGTACGAGATAGCTTGCGCTTTGTGAATCGGTTCGATCGCAGGCGCGACTTTGAGCTCAAGCAGTATCTTGCCACCTTCCACCCATACATCTACATCATACAGGCCAACACGCTCTCCTTCATAGTATACCTCAAACCGCTTCTCCGGGACACAAGCAATCCCGAGCTTCTCTAGGCCGAGAACAATGGCATCCCGATAGTACGCTTCTTTGAGCACCGGTCCCAGGGCGTTGTACACATCCAAAAGCACACCACGCACCTTGTAGCTCAACTCGGGATGCAGCAACCTGGTCACCTACTCTGCCTCGCCATTCGTTGTTTTCTCAATTCGGTGTTGTGTCTTGTCCAGTGGCCCTCGCCCGCTCCAGCCTCAACGCAAGCGCGAGACAGGGAGCGGGCCTGGCCTATTTGGCATGGACATGGAGAGTTGACTATGCATGTCCAAGACTGGAACAGGCCGCGCCGGCTTTCCGCCCTCGGTCGGGAAACGGCGCTCCAACGAAGCACATGTCGCCCGGCATTTCCGGGAAAACGCGAGAGTCGTGAGACACAACTACACGAAACCCGTTGTTCCTGTTCCTGTTATCGGGATCGTTGTAGTTCCGATAAGCACAGCGGACATTGTTCGCTTGATTGTTGAACGCCCCGCCGCGCAGCACGCGGTCATTTTCCGGCCTGTCCCAACAATAACCTGCCGCCAAGACTCAAGCGGCAGGAGACTGCCCTGTCTGTTTTTTCCATCCTCCCAGCAACTTGCCGATCTCACTCACCTGGCGCGCGGCATGGCCATACCGTCCCTCACTCAACCACTTCCAGCGAAAGGCCAGCCGCAGGTAAAGCCGCACCTTGTCCAGCTCCGCATCGGCCAGGTCGAGCTTTCTCAACCGTACCCGCCCCCGTTGATTGTTGGCATCGACCAACAGTTCCTGGAAATTGAGCGCCGCGTCCAGCAGCCGCTTGGTGACGAAGAACCGTTGGCTACGGGGAAAACGCTCGGCCTCGGCCAGCAGCCAGCTCACAAAATCGAACGTCTTGGGGAAAATCGGCGTCGCCGTCAAGCCTGCCTCCCTTCCATCCAGCGGCGCTGCCCGCTGCCATCAGGCTGTGCCGGCGGCAGCCGCACGCTGCCCAGCACAGCGCGGCGCAGGCTCATCGTGTCGCCGTAGCGGGCGTGATTGGCCCAGCCACGCGCCGATGCGGTGAGTTGTTCAAGCGTCAGCCGACCGGCAGCATAGTCGCGCACCAGGGCGCGGAACTTGCGCGCGTAATTGATCCCGTTGCGCCGCTTGAGCCGCCGCTTGTGCGGATAGCTGACAAAACCCAGGAAAGGAAATCCGGCCGTGACTGGCCGCACCTGGGCGCACCACTCGTGGATCGTCAGACGCAAAGCAGCCAGCCGGGCGATCACAGCCTCGCGCCAGGCCCACAACTGCGCCTTGTCGTCGCCGAACAAGAGCATGTCGTCCACGTAACGCACATAGCTCTTACAACGCAATTCGCGCTTGACAAAATGGTCGAACGGGTTCAGGTAGCAGTTGGCCCAGAACTGGCTGGTCAGATTGCCGATCGGCAGGCCACGCGGCCGATTTGCGGCAAAAAGATCATCGCCGGGGAAGTAGATCATCTCGTATTCCTCGCTGAGCACGCCGGCGCCGCTCTCCAGGATGCGGTCGATCAACCACATCACACTGTCGTCATGGATTTTGCGGGCCAGGATTCGATGCAGAATAACGTGGTCGATCGATGGGAAAAACTGCTTGACATCGCAAGACAGCACGTACTGATAGCAACGGGCAAAATACTGGGCCCGATCCAGCGCCCGGTGGGTGCCCTTGCCCACGCGATTGGCATAGCTATCATGGATAAACGACCGTTCGAACACCGGCTGGATCACATTGCACAATGCGTGGTGCACCACCCGGTCGCGGAACGGTGCGGCCGAGATCAGGCGGCGCTTGGGTTCGTGGATGTAAAAACTGGCGTATCGGCCCGGCTGATAGGTTTTTGCCCGCAACTCGTCTTGCAGCGCGACCAGGTTGTCTTCCAGGCGGTATTCAAAACGCGCCGCCGGGTCGCCGCCGCGCTTGCCCCGACTGGCGTTGCGATAAGCCAGCAGCAGGTTGTGCCAGTCATACACCTGGTTGTATAATGCCGCATCCATACTTTGTCCTCTCAATCAGAGCCCCAGAGGGGCGCAAGCTGCGCTTGCGCCCAGAGGCCAGAGGGATCAGCGGCCAGAGGGAAAGCCGGGAGACACAACTACACGAAACCCGTCGTCCCCGCGCCTGTTATCGGGATCGTAGTAGAACCGATAAGCACAGCGGACATCGTACGCCCGATCGTTGAACGCCCCGCCGCGCAGCACGCGGGCATCCGTGCCTGCCAGGTCGTTGTCATCCTTGTAGGCGCGATAGTCGCTTTCCCATTTGGTCGAACACCATTCCCACATGTTGCCGCTCATATCCAGCGCGCCGTACGGGCTGGCCCCGGCAGGGAAACACCCCACCGCGCTCGTCGTGCCAATTCCTGTCTCGCCATAATTGGCCTGGTCTGTACTCATCTCATTTCCCCAGGGATAGGTCCGCCCATCGGGTCCCCGCGCCGCCTTTTCCCACTCGACCTCCGTGGGCAGCCGGACGCGCAAGGTTTCGGGTTGAACATCGCAGGCCACAGATTGGCCGTCCCGCCAAACGTTCAACTTGGCTGAAACTTGGCACTTTTCTTCCAGCCAACGGCAAAAAGCCACTGCCTCGTACCAGGTGACCATGACCACAGGGTGATTGGGCAGGTCGTAGACGCCGCCCCACGTGTCCGGGCCGGTCCGCTCGCCTTTCCACTGCCAGCCGGCATCGGTCCAGCAGCGACGCCAGCGGTCGGTGTAGCCGCCGTCGTCCACAAAGGCCGCGTACTGGGCATTGGTCACCGGGTAGCGAGCGATCATAAATGCCGCCACATCGACCTCGCGCTGCGGCTTTTCGTCGCCGGCCGCTACCCCGTCGTCTTCCAGGCTGCCCATCAGGAATGGGCCCGCCGGCACCTCGCACCACACGATGTCGGGGATGCCCTCACCCCCCGGCCCCCTCTCCCGCCCGGACGAGGGGGAGACGCCCACACCCGGACGCGGGTCGCCCAGTTGAGACAAAACGTTGCCAGCCGCCGCGCGCTCCACCGGCGACAGCGCGCCGTGCTCGACCAGGGCAACCAGCCAGCCGCGAACGCGATCGACAACCTGCGCATCGGCCCGCCGGGCTTCGTCCACGCCGATCTCGAGCAGCGCCTCGCCGGCATGCCAGGCAGCGCGCCAGTCCTGATCGCCCGTCTCCCGCCGCGCCGCGACCGCCTGCGGCGGATCTGCCGGGCACAATTCCTTCACGGCAGGAAGGGCAAAGTGGGGAAAACGATTGAGACGAGCCACAATTCCCGCAGCCATCAAGAATACCTCACGCCACTGGGTCGGGTTCTCACGCAGCAAGGCCGCTGCTTGCTGCGGGTAGCCCAGTTGCCGGCACAAGTGCACTGCGGCCAGGTACTCCTGGAACGTACGGTGGGGATAGGTATAAACACGCGGCGCACGCTCGACCAGCAGCCCGGCCCGCTCCTTGATGTAGGCGATCAACTTGCCGGCCTGGTCCCAGCTTTCGCCCGGGCAGCAGACAGCCAGCGCCTCGCGCAGATCTTTTTCGGCAATATCGGCCATCCCTTCGGCATCTTTTTGTCCCAGGTGGGCCTCAAAGGTCACCTTGGCCAACGCCTCCTCCAGACGATCGACGTTCACCAACGTGCCGAGTTCGTTTTCCAGGCCCAGGCGCGCCTCCTGCCAGCGGGCCAGCAGCAATTCCACCGTCTCATGATAGAGCTTGACCCGGTCGTCGGGCAGGCGACCGCGGGTGGTGTGCAGCAAAGCCATGACCGTGAGCAACAAGGGACGGCGGGCCAGGTCAACCAACCCTTTTTGCCGGGCAGCCTGCTTGAGCCGCCCGGCCAATCCGGCAGCCTCGGTCTCGCTCTTCCAGGCCAGTTGCTGCACCTCGTGATACCAGGCGTCGATAAAGGCGTCGATGCGCTCGTCGCTAAAGGGAGCCAGGGTAAAGACCGGAAACGTTTCCGGCAACTGCCAGCGACGCTCTTGGTAGGCATAGACACGGCATGCCACGAGGAAGCGGTTGCGGCGGTGGTTATACTGCTCGGCAAAGGCCCGCACGGCGTCACGCACGCGCGTACGCTCGCTCTCGTCGGAGACCTCGTCCAACCCATCGAACAGGACGAGCACGCCGCCCTCCTGGGCCATCTTGCGCTGCAGGTGGGGCGCAAACGCGCCCAGGCGGAGGGCAAGGAAGCGCCACAGGCCATCCGCGCTGCCGTCGCAGTGCTCGCTGAGGCTGAAATCGCGCAGAACGACGAGCAGCGGAAAGAGCGGGCCGTGCACCCAGGCCGGCTGCAGGCGGCGCAGCCAATCGCCACGCTGATCGAGCAGCTCATTGGCCAGGCACAGGGCGAGGTGCTTGACAAAAGTCGACTTGCCCGAACCGGGATCGCCCAGCAGGACCATCTGCCGTTCTCCAGCCGCCGCTTCCAGGGCGGTGCGCAGGCGCGCCTCCTGCTCTTGCACGGGCATGCCCTTTTCGCTTGCCCGCGCCCGCCGCTCCGGTTTCCCCTCTTCTTCTTGAACCTGCACCCAGCCTATGACATCCAGCGTCGTATACACGTCGATCAGATTCATCGCCCGCTGGCGCATGCCCTCCGACTCGAGCGAGTTGGGATCGATGTATTGCAGGTGCAGCACGTTGCACGATGTCTGCAGATGGCGCAGATAATGATCTCGATCCGACGACCAGTCGAGAGAGGACGGCTCCGGATCAGTTGGAGCAGGCTGTTTAGGCTCTGGCGCTCGTTCTGTTTCTGCAGGCCGCGATTGCGGATCGTGGCTGGGCTTTTGCTCCAAGCGCTTTTGTCGATACAACTGCCACTCAAGAAATACATAACCGAGCAGCCCCAGGATGGGAAGCAGATAGAACAAGAGTAACATCTCTTTTGGGATCACGGCTTGAAGCAGGACGACAATGACGATCAGGATGAAAACGGCCAGGATGAAGCGGAAAATGGGATGCAGATCCTTGATCGCTTCGAGCAGCGCCTTACCCAGCGTCTTGAGCACCGTATTGCGAGGATCGTCTTGGGACATAAAAGCCTCCGGCGGAGAAAAAAGCGTCACAAAGATACAAAGGGTAAAGATAAAAAAGGTTTCTATGTGATTATAGCATGGTCAGCACAAAATGTATAGATTGATTCTACAGACACTACAACGAATTGGAAATGGACCGAATTCCTGCAAGTTTACAATCCTGACCGGACACTGGAACGAATTGGGAATGAAACGAATTCCTGGTCAGGTTCGCGTATTTGGTTTCTCTATCGAATTGAGTAACCGGTAGCTCAACTCTAAACGCAGCAATTTGTCTACTTGCGGTCTCACAATTCGTTGTTTTCTTAATTCGTTGTTGTGTTCCACAACAGATTGACGTTTGACGGATCACGTGATTTCGATCAGATCAAAAAGTTCCAGCCTGGGCAGAGTGAGACGGATATGCTCCCCCTCTGACGCGACCTCG
>JAFGJF010000150.1 GCA_016929205.1 Anaerolineae bacterium | reverse complement strand
GCTGTCAAAGGTGACGCCTGGGGGCAGCGTGTCCGAGATGGTCACGGTCTGAGCGGTGATGCCACTCTGGTTGGCAAAGTCCAGGGTGTAGACGATGATACCGCCGGGCCCAACCTGGGCGGAAGCGGTCGTCTTGGCAATGGTCAGGTCGGCACCGACGACTTGCACCTGGGCCGAGTCGGCATTGTCCGCCGGGTTGCAGTCACCGGTTGTGCTGTCGATGGTGACGTTATTGGTGAGCATGGCCCCGCAACTCGCCGCACTGTCGACGTGGACGGCAAAGACAATAGTCCCCGGGCTGCCCACCGGTAGAGAAGCTATGGTCCAGATCAACTCGTTTCCGACCTGGGTTGGCCCTGATAAACCTGGGGTCATACTGACAACGCTGTCAAAGGTTGTGCCCGGGGGTAGTGTATCTCTGATCTCTACGTTCTGGGCGGTGATGCCACTCAGGTTTTCAAAATCCAGGGTATAGACGATCGTGCCACCGGGTTCGACCTGAGCGGAACCGGCCGTTTTGGCAATGGTCAAGTCGGGGCCTTCAAAAGAAACCAGGAGCGTAATGACCGTGCCGCAGTAATCGGTCGCAGTAAGAACGACTGTGCCGCAGAACGAAGGCGCGATAAGCGATACGATGGCCTGGCCGCTGCCATCAAGTGTCGTGTTTATCACTGTGCCACCACCGGCGAAATGAGAGTCACTGGTTTCGACCGTGATATCTCGGGCAACGCCGGACACGGTTTGCCCACCGCCGATCATGCTGATCGCGATCGGGATGGGTGTCACGCCGTCAGGAGGGTATGGCGGAGGGGTTGTGTTGGCTGCCGCAAAGACGATCCAGGGATCAAAGTCGACCAGACCATCAAAGATCGAATTCGTCGGCGAATTTGTGCCCCACCAGTTTCCTTCAATGCTGATATTGTTTAGGCTGTTGTTATCGAATGCAAAACGGCCAGCGTAGCAACTAGCTGAACAAATCGCATTGCCACCAATGGCAAAGGTTCCGTTGTTATGACTCGCTTCGTACTCGATGCCATCGCCGTAGCTATCGCACAGAACGTTGTCACTGATGGTAAGCGTATCCAGGGCGGTTGTCGGAGTTTCAACGAACAACGTGGCGACGTACCCCGCGCCTCTGCCGTTTCCGTGCAGCCAGTTGTCGACGACATCTATATCTTGCTGGCTGTCAACGATATGTATGGCAGCAGCACCAGTGCTTGTGGCATTGGCCGATATCTCGTTTCCTCGGATTTCGAGATCTCGTTGCTGCGAGGCCAAGATCCCTTCTCCTGCATTATCGTGAATGTCATTGTCGCCAATAAAATTGTAGAGTCCGTCCTCCAGCCAGATTCCGCTTTCCCCATTGCCGTATATCTCGTTGTTTGTGATCTGGTTTAGATCACCGCCTTCTAGCCGTATGCCAGCACTGCCGCAGTTATAGATTTCGTTTTCCGATATCTCATTTTGATCGCCGCCAGTGCTGAGCCCTCGGGCAAACCAAATACCATAGGAATCAATGTCGTAAAATGTATTTCCATAGATGGTGTTGGCGAACGCTTTGTTGAACGTAAATCCGGCCGAGCAATCGTACACAACGTTCTGTGAAATGTTACTACCGTCTGGCGAGCCATAGATAGCACCGCCCGTTATGCCGTCACCATTGTCGTGAAAGATATTATGGCGAATCGTGTCGGTGACACCCAACTGCACGCCAATATTGATCCCTGTGCTGGCGTAGGCAATGACAGTATATTCAAAGGTACAGGATTGGGCGGTGTCGTCAACGATGATGCCCAGCCAATCTCCTCTTGCTGGCCCTGGCGTTGTGGCGTTAGAAGTGAAAGTAATGCGGTTGGCGCTGGTCCCGACTGCGTAGACGCGCGCGCCATCCACAATTTGCAGTTGCGCGTTATTTGCAAACCGTATCTCCACACCGGGTTCAATGGTCAGCGTCGCTCCGTTTCGAATCGCGATCGTGTCGGTCATGATGATATATGGGCTGTTTGCTGCGGTCCAGATTGTATCATTGATGATATCGTCGGAAATAAAAGTGTCTTGTAGCGGGACCATGCGCCCTAAAGGAGGCCGAACAGGTGCGGCATAACTGACGGGAATAAAGGCAAAGCCTATCATAAAGACAATGATCAGTCCTATTGCCAACCCAAGCGCAGTTGCCAGGTGAAACATGGCTTTTTGGCTGTTCATAGCCACACTCCTTGTACTCAACGGAATTGAGGCGACTCGACATAAAGCTTGCAAGATTTTCTTGTGCCTTTATGCATTATATCACAATCTGTTCTGGCTTTGGCGAATAGCTTGGTTACAATTCTGTCATCAAAAGTTCATCGTTCCTTAAAAATGCGACGTGCAACGCACTTGGCGCTGCACGTGTTTGGAGCACCCTATTCAGTGTCGAGAATAGCATCGTCAAGCGATAAAACAAGTCGAGTGGTCCTCGTTTTATTGTCTCCGGGCAAAAATGAATGCGGCGACAATAGAGATCAGTAAAAAAGCTGTGGCACTGGTACAAATCGCCGGACCTGTTTTGGATGATGGTGCTGTCACCAGATTGTCTATGGACTTTGTGGTAGAGGGCACTGGTGTCAGTGTCGGCTGTCGATCCAGGCGCGTGGCGGATGGTGCTGGTGATGCCGTCGGTGCCTGCGCAACGCGCGTCGGATACACGGTTGGGGTCGCTTTGGGATCGGGCAGGGCGATGGACTCGCCCTCTCCTTCGGGCACGATCTCGTATGCCTGAGGTCCTTTGCCATCTTGGGTGTCTAGTACGACCAGCACCCGCTCGCCAATGCTAAAAAAGGCGCCCCATTCGGGCCGAGCGCGCAGCAAGGCAAAATATTCATCGCTCACAAACCCTACTTTTGCCGGCGTCATTTTTGTGCTGTCGAAGATTGTGTCGACCCAGAGATCACCTCGGAGCAAAAATGTCTTGTTGCCGACGATTTTGACGGTTCTTTCCGTTGCCCCGGTAGATACATTCGATTCTTCAAGCACGCGCTGCGCTTCTGCGTCGTCTACGGCCGCTTTGCCGGCCGGTGGAGCTGGCATTGCCGTGGCCATGACCGAGTACTCGCGTTCGGCGGTCTCTCTGCGACCCTCTGGGCTGAATACCTCGACATCCTCTTGTACCAAGAACGAGGTATAAGGCGTCATGATGCCATAACGCACGGCCAAATCCACGATCTCTTGAACCAGTTCCTGTGATTCGCCGTGCAAGCGAATCTGGTTCAGCAAATATCCCACCTTACGTGTGGCCCAAAGGCGGGGAACAAAGTCATTGCCTTGTTCCTGGTAAAACCGAACGTCTTCGAATGTGATAATTTGTTCCTGCTCGTTGACTGTCCCACGCAACGTTACCGTTGTATCCCCCCCCTGGCGGTACCGACCAACCATCAAGATTTGTGTCCCGGCAAAAAGATCGGGAAAGGGATATGGGTAGGTGTCGTACGTATGGATGCCGCCAAAGTCCAGGCTGATATCTGAAAGCAACGGCGTGCTGACCTTGGCGTAAAAGGCAGATACTTTTTCATCGATCTGCTGCCCCGGACGGACGTACGCGCTTGTGCCTCGGTGGTCGCGCGCCATACGGTCCAGCAATAGTGTATTCACGTCATCACCGACGCCGAAGGTGAAAATGCGAGCATTCTCAGATGCTGCCTCTTCAACGTTGGACAAGATCCGGGCAGCATCTATGACACCTTCTGTTGGCAAGCCGTCGGTCAAGAAAATAATGATCGTCGGTCTTTCACCGTCTGCTTGTGCAAGTGCTTCCAGCATCGCACGATTGATGTCTGTGCCGCCTCCGGCCTCCAAGTTTTCTACCCAGCGTTGCGCCGCACCGCGCGCGCTTGCATCGATTGGTCCCTCGCTGAACTGCCGCACACCGGTGCTGAACTCGATCACGTTAAACCGATCCTCTTGGTTAAGGCTGTCGAGTACGAACTTGAGTGCCTTTTTGGCCTGGTTCAGTTTTTCGCCACGCATGCTGCCCGATTTGTCCAACACCAGGATCACGTCCCGGGCGACGACTTTTGTCTCATCGACCTGTACTTGCGGCGCTAATAACAGCAAGAAAAACCCATCCTGATACCCATCCGTGTATGAAAGCAGGTTCAAGCCAATCTCTTGCTCAGTGACGGTATAGTAAAGGTGGAAATCCGTAGCGGGCAATACGTCAATGTCTTCATATCCTATGGCAACGTTATAGTCGTCTTGACGATCAATGGCAATGTCGTGACTGGATGAGTAAACGGTCTTGATCGCCTCGTTGGAATGGATTTGGACGTGGATTGAGACATCCTCTATTGGCTGTGGCGAAAAGCGCTCCGTATCCAGCGGGTAACGGTAATGCACCATACCATTGTCAAGCGTCAAGATCTCGGTATATTCGATTTCGACGCGTTTTTCTGCGTGAGGCTCGATCGGAAAAATGCGGGCACGAAACGTATTTCGACCGATATATTCCAAGAGTGCCGGATCGCGTTGGCGGCGCACAATGTCTTCGTAAATGCTGCGTGCACGGTCGGCGGGCAAAATCTCGCCTTTTAGCAATTCCCCATCCACCCACATGCCGAAATCGTTGATCGTTGCTTCTTCTGGCAGTGGAAAAACATAGGTGCCTTCTATCCGGTGAGGGCTGGGATTGATAAAAACCTGGTCGACGTGTGTGGTTACGACCTGATTTTCAATGGTCACAGTGACCCGATGGTACTTGACGACAAGATAAGGTGGCCAGTCATCGACGATTGGGGGATCGATGATAATGATCCCATCGGCGGCAGCCGGGCGCGGCAGGCTGAAAAAAAGACTTGAAACACATAGTATGAAGAGCAAACGACCTTTCATCCCACATCCTCCTTTGTATATCAAACCATACGATCTGAACTTTAGACGTTCGTCAAGGGAGAATAGTTCCGGGTCCAAGAGTCCGTTGTCAGGAGCAAGGGTGCGCACAAAAAGGGAAAAGCCCCTGATGGGGCTTTGGAATAAAATGAATCACTATCGCTTTAGAATGAATGAATGGTTCGGGACTAGATGGCACCGACGATGTTGGAAATGTCAAGAGCGCGTTGAATAAAAGGCTTGCTTTTTCCACCATTTATGCTACAATGCGCCCTTGGCATTTGAGCATCTTGTACGTTAACGCCAACAGGTTGTTGTCCAGAAAACGCGGCTCAGTGCCAAAAAGGGGAAAAGCCCCGTACGGGGCTTTTCGAATAAAATGAATCACTATCGCTTTAGAATGAATAAATGAATGGTTTGGGACTAGATGGCACCGACGATGTTGGAGAAGACGTTGCCGATGATGGGCCCCAAGAGAAGCAAGATGGCGATAACGACGATGGCGACGAGCACCAAAATCAACGCGTACTCTACCAAGCCCTGACCTTCTTCACGTGGAAGGAACAACATGTCTTTTCACCCCTTTCTGGATATAAATTTGATCAAGTTTGTTCGAAACCCTCAATCACTATCTAGTGATCATTATACTCCAGATTGATTATTTTTTCAAGGGGTTTTTTGTAAATAATCCGTAAATTTTTGTCTAAATCATTCTTACCAATATAAAATGAGTAAATCAAGTATCATTGAATTACAAACAAGTACGATGGCAAACGGCGGGCAAGCGTTAGGTCGCCATGAAGGCCAGATTATTTTTGTGCCCGGTGCAATACCAGGCGAAACTGTACGCGCGCGCATCGTTCAAGCGCATAAGCGGTGGTCTCTGGCCGAATTGGTGAGTGTGCTGCAACCATCACCTCATCGTATCGAGCCGCCTTGTCCGTATTATGGCCGGTGCGGAGGGTGTCATTTTCAACATATTGATTATGAGGCCCAACTAGATTACAAGCGGTTGGTGGTGATCGAGCAGCTGCAACGGCTGGGCCATATTGAGGACCCAGAGGTTGCACCGACAATTGGAATGGCTGAGCCGTGGTTTTGGCGAAACCATGCCCAATTCTCTGTCAACGAGTCTGGAAGGCTCGGCTTCCAGTCCATTCGCAGCCACGATGTGGTTCCCATTGATCAGTGCTTACTGCTGCATCCATTGCTCGACGAATTGCACGAAGCATTGGATCTCGATTGGCCTGAGTTGAAGCGACTCTCTCTGCGAGCTGGTATCCGAACCGGCGAGAGGATGTGCATTTTTGAGACCAAAGACGACAGCGCACCAGAACTGGAGGTCGATTTTCCCATTTCGTGCGTATTTTGGCCCAGTAGTGGAGCAGACGTGATCTTGGTCGGGCATGGTTCATACCACGAAATGTTGAGGGGTAAAACATTTCGTGTATCGGCACAGAGTTTTTTCCAGGTCAATACCGAACAGGCTGAAGTGATGTTGGATGTGATCGAGCAATTTATCGAGCCTGAAGGTCAAGACACACTATTGGATGTTTATTGTGGTGTTGGTGCACTGAGCTTGACGATGCAAGATCAAGTCGGACGGATCATCGGGATCGAAGAGAATCCCAGCGCAGTGCAGGATGCGATCGTCAACGCAAACATGTATACCGGTCCTGACCCGGACTCAAACGAAAACCTGACCTTTATTCAAGCGAGTGCGGAAGAAATATTGCCCGAACTGGACGAGCGCATCACCAAGATGATTTTGGATCCTCCTCGTAAAGGATGCAAACCAGAAGCACTGAATCAAATGATACGCCTGGCCCCCAGCCATATTGTTTATGTTTCGTGTGATCCGACCACCCTGGCCCGAGATGCCGTACAGTTGTGCAAGAACGGCTATGAATTGATCCAAGTGCAGCCTGTGGACATGTTTCCACAGACATTTCATATTGAAACCGTCTCTTTGTGGCGCAAATGAGCTCATCGCGTGTGAGAAGGGGCGCTCGCGACGATCTTGAGAATGCTATGTTATGGTGAAAATCGTTGGTCTCTTTTACAAGCTGAGCTACAAGCTGGTTCATCATTATCTAGGACAGATATCGCTCAAGAATGTGATATGGATCCTGGTTGTTCTTCCGCCAGTGCTGGCGTTCTTGCGGCGCATATCGTGGTGGTGTGCTATACCTGTAGCATTGGGCGGCATTTTTCTTTTCGTTGGCGTCGGAATAGCAGAAAAAAAGAGGTATCTGTTGTTTGTGCCGGCTTTGTTTTCCCCAAGCGAGCCCATTGAGAAACCCCTGGCCGTAAACGAGCAAATTCAGGGGTGGGCATCTGGGTGTTTTGCTGTAGGTGGAAATAGCAGGTATATGCTTCATGAGAAGGCCCAGTACTCGTTTGTCGGTACCCGCGAGCATATTGTGATGGTGCGCATTGAACGGACGCGGTTTTTGTGGTTTGCCCAGTCAAGACGAGAACAAGTAGGTTGGTGGTACGCGTTCTTTAAGCCACAACATCTCTTGCGGATAGAGACCGGTACGATTTCGGATGGTCTCAAGATGCGTCCTGGATTGGCATTGACTTTTTATGCAGAAGAGGCTGGTCGAGAAGAAACGATCTACTTGGCATTTGCCAATATGACTATGCTGTCGCGTGTTATCGGCGATATGCAGATTGATGCTGCTGCTCAAGCGTTCCACGTATAAGCCAAATACCTATTTTTGTGGGTGAGACATACCCGTCCCTGAGTGTTGCAGCCATTTTCGCCGTTCCAGTACCATGTCATAAAAGAGCATTCGTTTCGAATACCCTGCGATCTTGAAAAAGCGTGCCAGGTGTTTGTATTTGGCCGTGTCCAGAAAGGAAACATCCTCGTCGCTACCCAGCCCTCTGTAATTTGCGTCTATTTTTTCAAACCCGCATCTGAGGTAACAGCGAATCGCCCGTGTATTGACTGCTGCGACGTCGAGCACCATTTGTCTAAATTTCAGCGTTAAAAAATAGTACCGCAAAAAGATTTGTAGTGCTTCAGTCCCATAACCTTGCCCCACGAACGGAGGGCCAAAGCCAATTCCCAATCGTGCCGAGCGGTGTGCATAGATCTCACGAAGCGATAGCCGGCCAATGAGATCGCCCTTTTCATTCTCGACGGCATAATAAACCCGATTTTTGTCGCGTACAAGACGCGAAAACCAGGCATCATTCTGCTCAGGCGAGCAGATCGGCCAGTCAAAGAGTCTATAGAGCGGATCTTGGGATGGTGGCCAGGTTTCCATGATGTCGAGATCCTGGCGTTGCAGAGAGCGAATGAGCACACGGGGCCCGTCAAGACTGACGCCTTTATCTTCCATCTTGGTTCTCGAGTTGTTCCAGTGGCGTGTTCCGGTACCTATCGCCTTCTTGAATCAACATAACCGGGACCTGGTTGCGAACAGGGTACTTGCGATCACAATCCCTGCATACAAACCACTTTCCGGCGGCAATGTCCAATTGTCCCCGATCGATTCCGTTTTCTTCGACGCATGCTGGACAACGCAATACATCGAGCAATGATTCCCAAGACACTGATTATTTGCTTTCTAGAAATCTAGGCTGATTTGAGCAGGTGCCCTCACAATTGCTAACCATTAGCAAACAAATGCAACCCTAAAAGTATAGCACAACAACGAAAAATGTACCAAATCATCCTTACGGGCGTGTTATGGGACTGTAACCGAGATGTAACTCGTCGTGCTCGACGCATATGATAAAATGCTAATGAATATAGTTTAGTTTTGATTGAAAAGAGAGATAATGGCGCTACCAAAAGGGACCAAACTCAAAAGAGATCGGTATCAGATTCAAAGACTATTGGCCCGTGGGGGGTTTGGTTTTCTCTACCTGGCTCTCGATCAGTTGACCGGGCGACAGATCGTACTTAAAGAGCTCATTCCCGCGCTTGTCAGCGACGCAGATGCTTTGCGTCGTTTTGTTCGTGAAGGACGGACGCTGCAACGCCTCGATCATCCCAACGTCATCAGGGCAGAAGCGATGTTCAAAGAACAAGGTCATCATTATCTGGTTCTAGAGTACTTGAGTGGCGGTACGTTGTCTGATGAGTTAAGACGAGGCCGAAAGTTTGAGTTAGGTGATGCGGTGATGATTATCTCTGCGTTGTGCGATGCCGTCACCTATTTGCATCAAAAAGGGATCACTCACTGCGATCTTCAACCTGGCAACATTCTGTTTGACGATCAAGGCCAACCAAAGCTCATTGATCTAGGTATTGCGCATATTTCGGATGCGCTTGTGCACCGCCCCTGGCACACGGAGCGCGATTTGGCAATCGGGACTGTACTCTATATGGCGCCGGAACAATTGGAGGGTGTTCGGGACGATCCCCGGGTGGATTTGTATGCTCTCGGTACATTACTTTACCATATGCTGACCGGGCATCATTACCTGGATTTTGATCTTAAAAACACACCCGGCGCACGAGCTGACAACGTGGCTCTTGTGCGGGATGGTGTCCCCACTCCTATTCCTGATATACCGGACAAGATCAACCAGGTGCTGTTGAGAGCACTGGCAAAACAACCGCAAGATCGTTATTCCACCGTAGATGCTTTTCGCCAAGAATTGGTACAGGTTACATTGCCCCGGCTTTCTCCCTCGAATGGTGCGTACGTTGTGTCGTCGTTTGGTCTAGACAATCAAGCTCAGCTTGTGCGGAAACCTAAAACAGAAGAGTGGCCTGGCTGGGTGTGGATGACTTTGGCCTTTGCCAACATTGGCATGATGCTGTTGATTGCGTTTTTACTCTTTACCATTACATAGCTTTGGTATATGATACGATGAAGAATTATGCGCGACGGCTCAAGTTAATTGGAGAAATATGGCTGGGTTTAGGCACGATTGTTATCGTGTGGGGAGCGCTTTACCTGTTTGGTATTTCTTGGGACAAGATGCTGCCATTTCGTTTCTCCGATCTGGCCACAAATCTCTTTGGCACATTGCACATTCAGCCATGGACAGAATTGATGGCTATAGCAATAGGTTTGTTGTTGATTGTTTCGGGCTGGGGCTTGGTGCAAAGATACAGCTGGACACAGATGCTGATGATTGTAACCCACCTGTTGCTTACCGTCTTTGCACTCGTTGGCTGGATCGCCGTTTCTGTGCTTCAGCGCAATCCACTCACGAGATGGCCGTCTGGGCCAGTCATCTTTTTGGTTGTTGCCATCGTCAACGGTGGCCTTGCTCTCTTTATCAATGGCATGGGCGCAACAGAAGCGCTCTCTTGGCTACCATTGCAAACCGTCCATATTACGCCCTTGAAATGCGAGTTTTGTGGCAGCGCCCTCGATCTGCAAACGGGAACGTGCCCCGAGTGTGAAACCATTCCTGAGATATCCCCAGAGCCACAAGCGCTCGATTTGCCCAAAGCCAGGTTGATCGGCCAAGATGGCACAGAGTTTTGGGTCACGTCAAGCCAGAAAACGTTCATTGGCAGAGGGTCGACGCGGAATGATATCAATCTCAGCAATCCAACCGTTTCTCGACGCCACGCCTGGATCGAATACAAGAAGGGACGTTTTGTGTTGAATGCGATGAGCGATTCAAATGGTACGTTCATCAACAATGCCCTGGTTCGGCGTGGCGCCTTGAGCGATGGCGATCAGGTACGTTTCGGTCGAGACAAGTTTCAATTTCTGATTGGCAAAGAAGAGGGGATGGAGTTGTAATGCAGAAAATCCAACCAAGCATTCTCATTGCCATAGGACATCGTGCGCAACGCACCTTGCAGGATTACGTTCGTCGTTTGCCGTCGCGTATTCCATCCATTTTGCCTGTCGTTGTGACACTTGCTTCACAAGAATCGGTTCTTGAAGATACAGGCGCTATCCACCGGATCATCCTTGCTGCGCCCGAATTTGAAGAAGACGAGTGGCCGGCATGGTTACCAACCGAATTGTACGATATGCCAGCCTCTCAGCGCGTACACACAAGGGCCTGGATGCGCGCGGCATTGTTGCAACAGGCTGACGATGTACAAGAGTTTTTTGTATCGCGCATACCTCGTCTATCTTCTTTGGATACCATCGAGCAGATGAGTGCATCGGGTATATCTCTGGCTGGCGACAGTGTATTCGACATCTATGTCATCGCTGATCTGAACGAACACCTGGCGAGTAGCGTCTTTTTGGATATCGCCGATCTGGTCAATCATGTCTGCCAGCAACTTGGCCTCACGGCACGAACGACAGGCCTTTTCTATCTGCCCGATGCGACTTCACCTGCGCCTGCAGAAGAAGCGGTTACTTATGCTGCGCTTAAGGAACTTGAGCATCATATCAACAATCACAAATATGACGCAACGTCTATATCAGCTCTGATGCCTCCCTATCCATTTCGGGCATTTGACGCTGGTTGCTATTTGCTGGATACAGTAAACGAACTGGGATATGTTCTCCAGGATGAGTCCTGGCAGATTCAGGCTGCCAGCCAATGGTTGTATGCGATGACGTTTTCGAGTATGGCTTCGTCACTTTATAAAAAGCAAAACCAGCGATATGGGTCTGCCAAGTTGCAAGGAAAATCCCGCATCTATTCCAGTTTTGGCATTGCGGTTCGTTATATTCCCAAAAAGGCATTGGAAGACTGGCTAGTCACTAAATTAAGTCACAGCATTGTCACTTATCTTGTCGATACACAATCAAGTGCGGATGTACAAAAGCGTGTCAATGCTTTTGTGGAAAGTTTGGGGCTGACGGCTGATACTCTTAAGGAACGATTGAGACACCAAAGCTCGCCAGATATCGGGGAAACGCTGAATCCATTGCGTCGGACCGGTCTCGGGCAGATTGAGTTGCGAACACGAGAGGTGCTACAGATCCTTAGAGAAAGGCATTTGCCGACTCTTCAATACAACCTGGAGAAGAATCTTGAGCAGATTCGGGATGAGACGCGGGAGGCGCTAGACGCGACGGTCCAGGCTACGCTCCAAGATGTTCCATTTGGCGGCATTTCTACGGTCTGCGAGTTCTTGAAGGCAATGGCCGATACGATATCCGATCAACAACAAGAGGTTCAGGCACAACGCAAACAGCAAAAGGTCGACCTGAAACGCTCATTGATTACGGTGAGCAACGCTCACTATGCACTTCGCAGCGTTCTGTTGAGCATTCCGCCTTGGCCCATTGTCTTGTTGAGCATTGTTGCAACAATGATTTTGCCACTGATATATGGGTTTCAATTGGCCAAGATCGTTCGTCCGCTGAGTGAAATAGGAGCAAACTTGGCGTTGGGGGTGCTCGCGACCGGTATGCTGGCTACAATGACGCTTGTAGGATTGCGGCTGTTTCGCCAGAAAAAGGTTATTTGCACACAACACGTCGAGATGATATACGAACGTTTTGGCATCGAGAGTGCATCGCCTGTTAGCCGGACCATAAACAGCATCTATGAGGCAATACAAAAAGATATTGAGGATACCCTTGCCGAGATTGTGACATTAACAACCGATATGCAGCTTGTTTCTTCATACCTGGAAGCAAAACAGGTCGAGTATGCCGAGACATTAAAGCGGGAATCTTCTCCTGGACCCACTCGCTCGGTTGTCAGTCTCGATCGTGCCGAGTCATTTTACCAGCAAATTGTCTCAGAGCAAGTTGTATCCAAACGCCAACGCCTTGTGCCAGTTGTCGATCAATTGGCTTCAGACTTTGTCACGACGCTTGGTCCGATCACGGCGTGGCTGCGAGTATGCACACAATCCGGACAACCGCTTGAGGTCTGGTTTAGAGAAAATCTGAACGCTTTTGGACGCGACTATATTTTGCAGCAGATACCCACGATGACCGCGGCGGATTTTTTGAGCGAAGGTACGGAATCTGACAAGGCACTTGAGCAAATACTTCGCAGTGCCCAACCGTTGTGGAATTATGACCCGCGAGCATTGCGCCAGGCCAAGACTCAAAGATTGAGCCTAGTGGGCGGAAGCCTAAATGAGACGCATTATGCCAATTTAAAACAGCTCCTTCCGCAAACTGCGTTTGTGGACACAGGAGATCCCAATGATCTGGTTATCCTGAACGTGCACCGTGGGATGCCGCTCTTTGCTTTGCGGCGTCTTGGGGAGTATCGGACGCATTATGCCGCAATGCTACAACACGGCAAGCTTCCGATCCACATCACGCACGAGATGGCTCTGTCCGATGACTTGCTCACAACACAACCCAAGCAGCAACTTGCACCGGCGACACTTTTTGCGGTAGGGCTGGCTTTCAACTTGCTCAGACGCGATCCAGATGGTCGATATGTCGCTCCTCGAAGCAAGGACATCTCGGTTCGCTTGAGTAGCAACAAAACGCGTGCTGCTGCACTGTTGGGGATGGACAGGATGGTCTGCAAAGAGTTACAGAGACGCCTGGACGACTTGACCTCGTCCAAGGATCCTGGGGCCATTCACTCTGTGCTTGATGAATATATGGCCGTTGTTCCAGACCTGGAAGATTGGGAAGTTAAAGGAATCCTCTCCTTTTATCGAGCCTATGGCGTTGAGGTCGGAAACGGCCCCGTTGTTATAGCTTGAGATTCAAACGCCTGGTTCGGGGCGGTAGACAGGCAAAAGGAATGTAAATGTGCTTCCTTTGTTCAATTCGCTGTTAACCCATATTCTCCCGCCATGTTTCACGATAATTGTCTCGGTGATAGACAAGCCCAGCCCTGTTCCTGGGATATTTTCCGTTTCGGGACGCTGAACCCGATAGAACTTGGTAAAGAGTTTTGCCTGATCGTCTGCCGAGATGCCAATACCCGAGTCTTGCACATGGACCAAAATCTGCCCGTCTTTTTCTTCTGCCGACACCCGGATATGGCCTTGCTCTGGCGTGTATTTGATGGCGTTGCCTACAAGATTCTTGACTACTTGACCCAACCGGAGCTTGTTGCCCATTACTGGTGAAAGACCAGAAGGCAGCAACAGATCGATCTGCTGCTTTTTGGATGCGGCGTGCCCTCGCAGGATGTCAACCGATTCAAAGATAACATCTTGGAGCGACACCATAGACATATCGAACGCAACGCCCTGTTCGATTCGCCCCAGATCAAGCAAATCGTTGACCAGTTCAGTGATGACAAGAATTCCCTGGCGAATTTTGCCAACAAAAGCTTTTTGCCTGTCGTTTAGAGAGCCTGTCATCTCGATCAAATCCACAAATCCACGGATAGACGTCAGCGGCGAACGCAAATCATGTGACACGGTAGAGACAAACTCGCTTTTAAGCTTTTCTAATTCTTTGAGGTGGGTGATATCCTGCATGATGACGACATCGCCGACGCCGGGCAAAGGCGTCAAGTGGGCATTGAACGTCCGCTTGTTTTTTGATGGCACCTCGACATACAGATCTGACGAGCCGTCGGCGGCTTTGCTAAACAGAGATCGCAATTCTTTATTCAAAATGACATCTGCCGCTGGTTGTCCGATGGCTTGGTCTGCCTCTACATCAAGGATTTGGGCCGCCGAGTCGTTGAGCAACAGGATGCATTCCTGCTCGTCAACAACCAGGATCGCGTCCGACGTGCCGTTGAGAATCGCTTCGCGTTGACTTTGTGCTTCTTTGATGTTCGTAAACAGGCGTACATTTTCGATAGCAATTGCGGCATAGTCGGCTAGCGCGAAAAGCAAATTGAGCGAACTGGTGCTAAAAGTGCGATCGGCGACACGGTAATCAACACTGAGCACGCCAATTGCACGTTGCTCGATTTTGATCGGTACAGCCATAAGCGACTTGACCAGATAAGCCGTTTTGACTTTGTATCGTCCGCCGCCAATGACAATGGGTTCACCACTCTTGAGGACAGCTCCTGCAATGCTGTCTTCAACACGCAAGCGCAAGCTCCTTGCATGTCTCTCTTCCAGCCCTTTGGCTGCACAAACGTACAGCTCGTTGGTTTCGTTGTCGAGCAACATCAACCAGCCCTCTTCAGCGCCGGTAATGTACACCGCCGCATCGACGAGCCGGCTGAATAATTTGTTCAGATCGAGCAAGGCTGTAACCGATTTGCCGATGCTGTAAAGGATGTTTAGTTCCTTCACACGTTGTTCCAACTGCTTGTTGGTCTCTAGCAAGCGGTCCAGTAGTTTGTCTCGTTCCTGTCTAAGCCTGAACTCGGTGAGTGCGTCGTCGATGGCACTCAACATCTCTGAAACCTCAAAAGGTTTCATCACATAGTTCTTGACGCCCAGCCGGAAGGCGCGTACAGCCAATTCTTCCGAACCGTGAAACGTCATCATGATTACGGGCATTTGCTGATCACGCTCTCGAAGTGCGTCGAGCACTTCGAGACCATCCATTTTGGGCATTTGCATATCCAGCAGGATCAAATCGGGGTGCTCGGTCAATGCCCGGCGTAATCCTTCGGCGCCATCGCGAGCTGTCAGAGGGATGTAGCCATTTTGTACCAATACATAATCTACAATAAACTTGATATTTTCTGGACTATCATCGATAACCAGAATGCGTTCACCAGCCAAGATGCGCCTCCTTGCTTGGCATCCCCCCGCAACCCGACCGGGCGAGCAGTGGCCGGATAATTCGACAGTGTTGTCTTGATCAATATCATTCTATCATATCCAACCGCTTTTGTCCAAGGGGCATCTTGTTAATGGAAGCGAGCGTAAAGGCGTCCATAGGCCTCAAAATTTACGGATTATTTACGCACAAGTTCTCAAAATCATGCTATAATAAAGATGGTAGATCATTTTTCCACCTCCTTTCTTTGCGAGGGCCAGTGTCCGCCAAGCACTGGTCCTCTTTTTTTTTTACGCACTTTTTTTTTCACCAACGCCCACATTTTTTGTGAGGATTCTTTGAGACACCCATTGGCCGCGGCGCATGAAGCGCAAGCGCCACCGCAGTTGCCGGTTACGCGTTTCAAATGGCCCCGACGTTCCAGATCTTGCACCATCATTTCAACAAGCAAAGGGGTCGTATCCAGTTCCCGGGCAAGTGAGTCGATCGTCCACGTGCCGCCCTGGGCCATACGATCGAGGATTTCCTTCAGCAGCATTTCATACACCCCATCCCAAAAACAACGCGCCCTGATACACGAGAATGCCGGCCAAAATCGAGAGAACCAACAGCAAACCAACGCTGAACGCGGTCCATTTCCAGGAATGCGTCTCTTGCCTGATCGCTGCAACCGTGGCAACACAAGGTACAAACAGCATTTGTGTGACCAGAAAGGACAATGCCGCAGCCGGGCTAAGCACGTTGGAAAGCGTCTGAGCAAAAACCTGTCCATCTGTTGCAGTTCCATAGATAATGCCCAGGGTGGATATGGTGTTTTCTTTGGCCACGAAACTGGTCAGCATTGCAATGAGGATAGGCCAGTCTAGTCCCATCAGTTTCCCCAGCGGTGCGAGGGCCCGTCCAATGTAACCCAGCACGCTGTTTTCAAGCCCCGGTCCGGGAAAAGCTGAAAGCGCCCAGACCACAACAGACATCGCCAGGATGACGGTTCCGGCTTTGCGCAAAAAGGCGATCAGGTTTTGCCATACCGAGATGGCAATCGTACGCAAGTTTGGCACGTGATACAGCGGCAGTTCCATGATAAAGGCGACCTGTTCGCCCTTGAGAATAAAGCGGTTTAGCAACATACCCAGGGCGACGAGTACGATCAGATTCAATCCAAGCAAGCCCCAGGTGACCAAAAGCGCGTTTGGTCCAAAAAAGATGGGCGCCAATATGGCGACCACCGACATGCGTGCCGTGCAGGGGATCAGGGGTGAAAGCAAAATGGTTAACAATCGCGCTCGCGGCGATTCGATAATTCGGCTTCCCATCACCGAAGGCACGTTGCAGCCAAACCCAAGGCAAAGCGGCATAAAACTCTTGCCGTGCAAGCCCATCAGGTGCATAAAGCGATCCATCACGTAAGCCCCACGCGCCATGTATCCCGTATCTTCTAGAACGCCTAGGGCGACAAAAAAGATGACGAGGATGGGTAAGAAGGTCAACATAAGCCCGGCGCCGGCAAGCAACCCATCAATGACAAAACTGATCAGCCATGCTGGCGCTCCAGCCATCGCCGTCCCCAGCCATTCGGCTGCAGAGTGAATCAAGTAAATATCCATCCAGTTTTGAAGGGGTGTTCCCAGCGCGTAGGTCAGCCAGAATACAATGCCCAATACAACCAGCAGCATAGCCATACCCAAAATGGGGTGGGTGGCAAATCGATCCAATCGCTCTGTGACGGTGACCTGACCGGCACGGGGGCGCACGACTGCAGCACGCATCATGCGTCCAATCCATTCATAACGCGCTCCGGCCACGTCAAGAATGGCGTCCTCGTGTTGGCGCAATATGCCGTGTACGTGCGCCCAACGTTCTGGCGATAACTCGGCTTGCATCATCTCGATCACCTTTTTGTCGCCTTCCAAAAGCTTGAGCGCTATCCAATCCGGAGGATAGGGGGCAGGAACGTAAGCTTGAACGATCTCTTGGATAGTCTCTAAAATGTCGCGATGATCGGCACGGATGGTGGGAACATTTGGTTTATAATCGGCCTGGTGATGAGCCAATGCCACTACGGCCTCGGTCAGCTTGTCAACGCCTTGCGCTTTGGCAGCACTCATAGGCACGACTGGAATGCCCAACGCCGCTTCCAGTACTTTTGGCTCAATGTGCATTCCTTCTTGGGCAGCCACATCGACCATATTTAGGGCCAAAATGACAGGCGTCTGCAAAACCAAGAGCTCAGCCAGTAGGTAAAGGCTTCGCTCCAGGATTGCAGCGTTGACCACAGCGATGACGACGTCGGGACTCTCGCCGATGATATACTCACGAGCAATGCGTTCTTCGTCCGAGTTTGCGGTCAGGCTGTAGGTGCCGGGCAGGTCGACCAGGTCGATGGTCGTATCCTTGTAGTTGCACTGTCCCGTCTTTTGCTCGACTGTTTTGCCGGGCCAATTTCCCACGTGTTGGTTCAGACCGGTGAGCATATTAAAAATCGTTGACTTGCCCACGTTGGGCTGTCCAGCCAAGGCCACTCGTAGTGGACGGACAGACATATCGAGGAGTGTCGGTTTGACTTGAACGACCTCCTGGGATGTTGGATCGTGATATGGCTTAACCATGATGGTCTCTCTTTCGGACCATGATTTTGTTGGCTTCGCCGCGGCCCAGGGCAATGCGTGCATCGCGGACCAGAACGATGAGTGGTCCATGCCCAAAGTTTTGCACCATTGTCAGTGGCGCGCCTGGCGTAAAGCCAAGCGTCGCCATCCGTGAGACAAAGTGCGCTCCGCCGCGTAGTTCGACCATCATGCCCACTTCTTGTGCCGCGAGTTTGGCTAACGAAATAGATTGTTGTGTCATAACGGTTCTCCTGTAGTGATGTGATCAACATAGACTGTGGAAGCGACACTGTGACCGATGACTTGCGATGCGCCATTAATGTGCACCGTCAACGGGCCGTCAAACGGTGCGATCAACTCGATCTCAACCGGGACGTCGGGGAATAGCCCCAATGTTTCAAGATGACGTAGCAATTCCGGATCCTCGCGAGCAATATAAGCCACCCGACTTTTTTGCCCAACTTTTAAAGCAGCAAGTGGCACCGCTTTTTGCTGAGGAATTGGCTGGCAGCCGGGTGGGGGCATTGGTTTGCCGTGTGGACAGCGCTCCGGCTGCTGCAAAAGTTCGGCCAGTTTTTCGGTGACCACTTCAGAAGCCGCATGCTCCAGGCGGCAGGCTTCTGTGTGCACGATATCCCAGGGAAGACCGAGCATGTCGGTCAGAAAGCGCTCCCACAAGCGGTGGCGCCGCAGCACGGAGAGCGCTCTGCACATCCCCTCCTGTGTGAGTTGCACACCTTTGTAAGGCGTGTAAACGACCAGGTTCTGTTCTTCCAGACGGCGTACCATCTCGTTTACGGACGCGGCCGAGAGATCGAGCTTTTCAGTAAGTTCTGATAGGTGAGCAGGCGCTTCGTGACCACCAAGCCTGTAAATGGCTTCCAGATATTCTTCAGCATTGGATGTTAACATCGGTTCTCCTCATTTATTTTAAGGATGACCTGAAAATTATATTAAGGATATCCTGTTAAAAATATTATACGCGTTTTTTGATCTGTTGTCAAGTGGATGCAATCAGCAAAACAAAGACGAGCGATCTTGGGATCGCTCGTCTTTCGTACCAATATCACTTGTGAAAACGAGTCGGCAGGCTATTCTTTGTTCGGCAGGTAACGCCTGGGCACCTTGGCTACATAGGTAAACGTGGGATTGACAAACTGGGTACAGCGCGCTTCCAGTACCTGTCCTAGGAACAGATATGCCTCTCCTCGCGTGAAATCATAGGATGCTTCCAGCCATAACACCATCGCTTCCAATGCGTAGCGAAAAGCGTCCTCTGCCGGGCGAGCCATTGCGACAGTCATAATATATTCGTCATTCACCAGACGCGGCCAAAACATGCCCTGGGGTTTTTCGGCCAAGTCACAGCGCACCTGTACCCGACCGCTTGCTTCGATTCCGCCAGCGCCACAGATCTCGCCATCGCCTTGCAGGGCGTGCATGTCGCCGATGTGGAGCAGTGCGCCCGGCACGTTAACGGCGAGCTGCACCGCCGCGCCGGTCGTGATCTCTTGCGCGTCAAAGTTGCCTCCCCAGGAGCCTCCCCAACCGTTATGAAACCGTTCGCGTGCTGGGGCAACGCCCACAAATCCAATCATCGGCGCTGCAGGCAGCTTGAGCTGATCGCTCCAATGGATCACTCTGTCGCGGATGTCGACAATGCGATGGTGCGCGCCGATCCCTGTTCCTCCCAACCAACCAGGCATCGCGCCTGTGCTGCCGCGAAAGGCCGTGAATCCTAACGGATCGAGGTCGATGGATCCAATGTGTACGGTCAGCATTTGGCCGGGTATCGCATCTTGCACGTAAATGCAGCCGCTCGATGGATTGCCACCGTACAACTGCTCGCGCAACGTTTCTCCGTCCGGGTGGGTGTCCAGCCAGGGCCCACGATTGAGCTGTGTCTCCACCTCAAAGCGTTCGCCCGGCTTGACGTAAAGTGTGGGCGTATTGTTTGCGCCTATTTCAAAGTAAAGCGTTTCACGCGTCGCTCGCTGCATCATTGTCTCCTTTACGTTTACCGCCTGATTCCTTTTTCCGGTCCGAGGCAAGAATAGGATGGCCTTGATAACATTGCAATTTTGTGATAAAAGAATTTCCGTTACGGGCTAGAATATGCCTTTGATCCTCGTACGTGCCAGCGCTGCCGGGTCATCTGATCTGGCGAGTGGTTTCAGCCTCAAGGAATAACGATAGGTCGCGGGATAGATGCAGAACTCTGGGTGTACGTGAGAAAGCCACCCGTCGTCACCGCCAACGCCCATATGCCACCCGTCGAGGTGAAGAACTATTTCGTCAAGACGCGTCAGTTCGTGAGGATGTCCTGCCTGTTCCAGGTCTTTGATCGTATAGTGCAAGGCGTCAATGTGCAGCTTGTCCAGGCCCACGATGAGCAGGCCGGTTCCGTGCTCGTCGGTGAGCGCCAGCCAGCGCACGTCTTCCTTGCCACCACATTCGGATGGATAGACGTAAGGAACAAACTGATCGTCGACAGTGCTCTTGTACCGGCCCAGCGCTGCACCTTTTTTGCGATCGACATAGTTCTCGTGTGGTCCGCGTCCATACCAGGTCAATTGCTCGCATATGGGTGGTAAACGCAGTTCTAGCCCTATCCGGGGCATAAAAGGCAGTTGTTCGTCAATGACGACTTTGTTGTCTAGAACGATGTCGCCGCTTCCATATACGCGATAGACGATCTCGCTGTCGATGCCATCTTTTTTGTCTTCTGCGCATAGACGGGACTGGATACGAACCTGCACGATCCTGGCATCGATCTGAACAGCCTCGAATCCAACCACGCTGCGCAGCAGGCGATCCAACCCTGCTGCCCGCCACTTGTGCACGTTGGCCGGCGGGTTGCCCATCAGCAAGTCGATGTCGGTCGGAGCACGGTAAAAATTTTCGACCGGGCCAGTTTTGAGCACATCCAGGTCATTCACCCGGTAGGAGGTGATGATCCCCTCTGCTTTGCCAAAAACGATCTGAAATCCCATACCATCGACGGTGATGCTCGTTTCCGTTTCGACCATCATCAGTTCGGGTATTGCTTCCAGGGTGATCTGTGGGTCAACGGACGTGGCAAAGGGCACTCGAAACTGCTCCCAGGCAACAGTGTGGTTCTTGGGCGCCCATGGCGTATCGGCATTCAAGACAAAGCTGATCGTGAGCTGGTATTCAGCGCCGGGTTCAAGTGTGCCGGGCGTCTGGAACGGGATATGCAAGTCGCGTTTTTCGCCCGCTGCGAGCGCCAATGGCGCCAATGTGCCCGATTGAATCGTCTGCCCATCTTCGTCGAGCTTCCAGACAATATCCAGGTGACCGAGGTCGAGCGTATGGTGTTTATTCCAAACGGTGAACCAACCAGCCAGTATCTCTTGACCATGCGCAACATGGACCGCCACCGGTGCCTGCACCTTTTTGACCTCGAATGCGCCAGGGTGGGGAGCGAGATCGGGGCCAACAATGCCGTTGCAGCACATTTGTGGGTCTTCGTTTGGGCGATTGTAGTTGAAATTGCCGCCGAAATCGCCGCCGTAGGCATAGAACGGTTCCCCTGCGGCGTTGTTGTGCAACAATGCCTTGTCATGCCAGTCCCAGATACATCCCCCCTGGAAGCGTGGCAGTTCATCGACCAGATCCCAAAACTTGAAAAAGTTGCCAGTGCTGTTGCCCTTGGCATAGGCGTACTCGCACATGATCATTGGCCGCTTTTCGTTGGGATCAGCCAACACTTGACGCACCCAGTCCAAATCGGGATACATTGGGCAGAACACGTCGCTGACCTCCGGTCCTGGATGCCCGCTCTCATATTGCACCAGCCGCGTCGGATCGTAGGCTCGGATCCAGGCTGCCATCGCTGCGTGGTGCGGCCCGCATCCCGACTCGTTCCCTAACGACCAAAACAGGATCGAGGGGTGATTCTTGTCACGCAGCACCATACGTATCGCTCGTTCCAGGTAGGCTTGTGCCCAGGCCGGATCGTGGCTCAACTCGCCCTCCACGCCGTGAGTCTCAATGTTGGCCTCGTCGATCACACACAAGCCATATGCGTCACACAGGTCGTACCAGCGAGGGTGGTTGGGATAGTGACTGGTGCGAACGGTGTTAAAGTTGAGCTGTTTCATCAACACGATCTCGGCAATCATGTCCTCGTCAGTGAGCGCACGCCCGCGTTCGGGGTGGTGTTCGTGGCGATCGACGCCGCGGGCGACCAGCCGCTTGCCGTTGAGCAATACGACGCCGTCTCGAATCTCGACTTGGCGAAACCCGACCTTGCAGCTCTCAAAATCGATTGCCTGTCCGTCTGCGTCTTTGAGGGTCAGCACCAGTGTGTACAGATAAGGCGTCTCGGCCGTCCACAGGAACGGCTCTTCGACCTTTTGCGAGAGCATAGCGCAGCCGGTCTTCGTCCGCGCGCGGTAGGGCGTTCTTTCGCACACCCAGGTCGATACCGGTTGATCAAAAACCGGGTTATTTTGTGCATCATACAACATGGCCTCAACTGCATACGTCGCCATATCGGGCACGCGAGGAATAAAGGCCTCAATGGTCAGCGTGGCGTCACAATACTGATCGTCCAGCAAGGTGCGCACGGTAAAGTCGCGCAGGCCGACCTTGGGTTTGCTGTACAGCATCACGTCGCGCTGAATGCCACTCATATGCCAATAATCCTGGTCTTCGAGGTAAAAGCCGTCCGAATAGCGCATTACCTGCACCGCCACCGTGTTTTCGCCCTCGCGTATGTATGGCGTGATCGCAAACTCGGCCGGCAGGCGGCTGCCCTGACTGTAGCCAACCTCGTGACCGTTGATCCACAGGTAAAAGGCACAGTCGACCGACTCAAAGAGGACAAACACATCTCTATCTTGCCATTCCGGATCGAGTACAAAGGTAGTGCGATAGCATCCGGTTGGATTTTCTTGTGGCACGTAGGGCGGATTCGGCTCAAAAGGATAGTGGGTATTTGTATAAATGGGACGATCGTTCAAGGCCGAGGCAGACCAATGGATCGGCAGTTGCCAGTTGCCGGGCACAGCTATCTCGGCCCAGCCGGAAACGTTAAAGTTCGGCATATAAAAGCCATCCGGCACACGCTCTGGCATGGGCGCGAGATGGAACTTCCAGCGGCCATTCAGCGATTGGACATAGGGAGATGCCCAGCGATCGCAAGCCAGGGCCGTATCGGCGTCGGGATACGCGCCCAGGGGGGCGTGTCCTGGCTGCTTGTTGCGCGCAATGGTCTGGGGATTTTCCCAATCGTTTTGTTTCATGTTCATCGTTCCTACTCCCATTATGATGTGTTTGGTATCGACAGGCGATAAAGCCCGTTGATTGGTGCCGGGAAAACGCGAAAGCGATCGCGCAGGTTCTCATACGCTTCATCGACAAAGACCGGGCGTCCGGCACGCACCATTTGCTCCAGGTCATCGATCAGCGAGCCGGCCAACTGCCCTGTGCCGCCGTGTGGCGTTGCTTCGATAAAGGTGATCCCGGTGCGTTTTTGCTCGACGTGAGCCAGGTAGATGGCACTGTAAAGTCCTCGCCAGCGTAACACCAACACAGCATCATCGGGCACAAAAGAAACCCGCCTGGCGGCTTGCTGCCGTGGTTCTTGCAGATCCTCGATCGGATAGGCATAGGTGTTAGCCGCAAAGGGCACGGTACGGGTTTGCAGCGCGTGCCACCGAGATGCGGCAAACGGCAAAAGGATCAAAGTGCCGCAAACAAGTGCCGCAAACAGATAATAAGCAGGAAAAGAGGATGGTTTGGTTTGTTCGATTGTAGGGGGCGTCGTCCAAACGCGAATGCGGTCGAGCGCAAACCCGGCGCCGATGCCGGTGACGACGGCAATGAGAACAAATGTGGGCAGATAAAAGAGGTATTGATCGCCGGGGTGATAATTCGAGATCGCAAACAGCATCGTTACCAAACTGAGCGCGAAGAACGTGCCAAGGCGAGGCTTTTTCAGCATGGTGACGATGAATCCCAGGAACGCGCAAAGCAGGGAAAGCCAGGAAAATTCCTGCATCAAAAGATCCAAGTATTCACGGATCTCATCCGAGCGGTAAACCTTGCCTCCCGGGAACATGGCGTCCTGCCATTGCATCCCTGAAAGAGTGAGCCAGATCCGGTGCGGTGCCGATTCGAACGCGCTCAATGGCCGTGTCCAGATCGACCGGGAAGGCAGAATCGCCGTATCGATAAAATTGGATGGCGGATCATTCCATTCGAGCAAAGCAAATCCAGCCAACAAAAGGACGATGCCCAACCCTGCACCCAGACAGGCCAAACTGAGATGGTCCCATCGATGTGGTTTTTTTGCTGCCAGCACTCGCCAGAATACCCAAACGACCGCCGCTGGCGCGATCAACCCGACGTACATGTGCATCCCCAAACCAAACCCGGCGAGCGTCGAAGCGCCAAATAGTGACCATTTTTTGTCGGGAAAACGAGCATCCCACTGCCACAGTAAAATCAAAATGATCGCCAACCAGGCCAGCGCCGGAGTATACACTTCAGCAATGATCGCCTGCGACCAAAAAACGCCCGACAGAGCCAATGCCAGACTGCCCAACGCCGCGCCGATCCGGCTGGGGGTCAAGTACCGGGCCAGCAAGTAGATGCTTCCAACCGTCACCGCTGCGCCAGCGGCAGAGAAAAAGTTGATCCGCCACGCCGGCGTACCAAGCGGCAAAAAACCAAATAGGCGAGCCAACAGTAGATAGGTTGGGTAGCCGGTCGAGTGTGTGGTACCGAATGTATAGGCCAAAGTTTGAAACTCGGCGCTGTCGCCGTAGAGCAGGTCCGGCGCGAGCGTACGCACATAGGCGGCTAGTGCGACGAGGGTGATCAGCACTGCAAGAAAGGCATCTGCGCGCTCAAGTTTATGATTCGGTGTCATGCAGTCCCTCCGCTATGGATTTTCCCAGGTGCGTTGTTTGTCGGCCATCGTACACACTCTTATCGCACTTTGAACAACAGTACCAACAAAAGCGGCGTGCCTATGGCCTGTAAGAGCATGAATCGTACCAACACCTGAGTATTCGACCAGCCCAGCTTGTGACGGACGTGATCGTGGAGCGGATAGCGCACGTTCTTGAAAATACCGAGTTTGAAAAAGCGCAGCAGCGCTACCTTGAGCAGCCCCGTCGCACCGTTGACCAGCACGACGCCGGCGACGACGAAAATCAGGAACGGGTTGCCGCAGGCGAGCACCAGGATGGCGATCAAAAAACCGATCGGGCGTGAGCCAGCATCGCCCATCAATACCGCGCTGGGGAGGGCATTGTACCACAGATAGCCGGCCAGACAACCGACCATCGCAAAAGCCATCAATGCCCAGTCCGCACCGTCGACGTAATGGGGGACTAACAGGTATTGTGAGATCTCCTGATGGCCGACGATGCCATATAGAATGCTGCCCAGGTAAATAAAAGCCAGCGTCGAAAGGCTGCCAGATAGGCCATCAACGCCATCTGTACAGTTGGTGGCATTGATCGTCAGCCAGATCAGTCCCGTTGCCAATGGAACATAAATCCAGGGAGAAATGGTCAGCGTGGCTTTGAATAACGGCAGCCAGATCTGAACAACCTGGCATTGGCACAGCGCTATTGCGCCCAGGATCGAGATGACCAGGTCGATAATCCCAAGTTCTAGTTCACTGCGCCCCCCTTTTGTTCTGTCGTCCCAAAACCCTTCCACCATAGATAAAAACATGCAGCCGAGCACGCCGGCATACCGCCAGCTAAAGGGAATGACCAGGAGACAGACGAGCAAAAAAAGCGGGATAAAAATGGCGCCTCCGGCAACGGGTTTGCCAACGCTCTGCTGTGCTCCGACGGCGTGCGCGCGTCCCTGATCGGTAGGCAGCAAACGCCACAGTCTGGGCAGCAGATACCATGTCAAAGCCGCTGACAATGCTGCACCAAGCCCGGCCAGAAAGAGATATGAGTTGAATAGGCGAAAGGGACCGTAGAATTGTTCGAGATGTTGACCAAGCCAGGGTAGCAATATCGTGACCTCTCTTTTTTTTTTAAGACACGATGGCCTTACTTAGGTTTGGGAGCCGCAGACGACACCACGCTCAGTCAGAAGACAATGATCGGGTTGGCGTGCCAAAATAGCCTGCTGCCGCGCCCGCCAGCGCTGCAAGCGCGATGCCGACAAGGCCAAAGCACAATCCGGTGCCCAGGCCGCTGCCATAGTATATGAGTTGTTGCGAAGCATCTGCCGAAATAGAGGGCACAGACCCGACCAGTGGTGGCAGATCAAGGAACTGGTAGAGCACCAAGGTTCCAATGGCTCCAATGAGTTGGCCGACAACGGCGATCGCACCGGCAATAAGACCGGATGTAGCGCCTGCTCGTGCCCCATCGCCCTTGGTGGGTGCTGCCTCTTGCTGAGCGGTCAAAAAGCCAGCGACAGCTCCTGCAAATAGTGCTACAAATGGGCCACACAAACCCAAAAAACTTGCGACGCAAGCCGTCAGCACCAGTCCAATGACACCGGCAATCAATCCAAATTTGGTCTGTGGTTTCATTATATCCTCCTGATTTGACAGAACGCTATTTGCTGGCGTGGCATATCTTTTTTTTTCTCTTGCAGTGATGAACACGTATTTGGGGGATCAAGGTTCGATCCCCATACCGGGTTTTGCACATTTGAACAGGGTTGAACTCGTAAACTCGCGCTTGAGATGTGTGCCGTAATAAGTCGTGTTCTTGCCGGTGATCGGCAGCGCATTTTCACGCAGTGTCTTCATCGAGAGATGGGCAGGATCGTCATCTTGGCCACCCAAATCGATGAGCACAACCTTGGGCTGGCGCTCGAGCACATGCTGAATGGCTGCGCACCATAACGTATCGGCAACATAGGCGAATTCGAGCACACCTTCCTGGTTGGTCAGCGAAAAGCCATAGGTGGGTATGAAATGATCTAGCCTGAAAACCGAGGCGTGATACCCTTCGAGCAAGTCAGGTTTTGACGAGCCATCGATCTCGACAAAGGTGCAAAACTGCTTTACCCATTCCAGACAAGGATGATCGGTTGTGAACGCGCTGACGAGCAGGTTTTCAGCCATTTTTTGTAGCCCTTGCGGCCCGATGATGGTGTAGGATGATTCCCGATGATCTTGAATATGCAGAAACCAGGCCGAGAGGAGCAACAAGGGCAGGCCAAAGGTATGATCGCCATGCAAGTGCGAAATGTAAATCGTCCGGATCGACGTCAAGTTGATCGCGTTTCTGTGCAAGGATATCATGATATCCGGGGGCGTTTCACAAAGCAAAACGTCGTCGACAATGAACGCGTTATAGGAAAGGCCATCATTGATCGCGCCCCCATTGCCCAATATCTTGATCTTCACAACCGATCTCCTGAAAATGATTCTACTTGTCGGGGGTCAAAGCCAAAGGTATTTTCAACCACGCCCGGCAAGAGGCTGTAGATCGATTTGCCAATGACCTGTTCAAATGCACGCTGGTTGTCAAAATAGCCCTTCCAGCGCGAAACGGTGTGCTGATGCACGCCACGCCTCAAGGCGACGTCGACAAGGCGCTTTTCGATCAGGCAGAATCCCGTCGGCAGGGCCAGGGCATCGCATAGCTGGATCAGTCGATCGTAATCGGTATAGGCGGCACGATCAAGATAGTCTTGAACGAACGCGCGCTCCTGACCCGAGCAGTCCCATTGGCCATTGGCAACCCTGATGTCTTTGACCGGGAAGGTGTGAGTCAAACAGATCTGGGCAGCGTCATCGAACCCAAGCGTGTGAAGAAAATGGTAACCGTCGATCATGTGGCGCAAATCGGTTACTCCTACGCGCCGGCCGATATCGTGCAAAGAGCCCAATATGTATGCTGCCGTGGGATCGAGATCGGGATGCAACTGGGCGATCGCTTGTGCTGCTTGAGCGGCAAGAACAGAATGTTGAATCCACGGCCCGGGATTCTGATCGGCGGCCTGAGCTAGAAATTCGCGTGCTTGATGGAGCGAGGGGATGTTCACGTTTTTCCTTGCCTAGACTTCGTCTCGCAGGCCTTCAGCGGCGGTGGCCATCGCCGGGCGGCCGGCAAACATGCGCAGCAGTTTGATCGCTTCCACCACCTGTTCGGTGCTCGCGCCGGCCTCTCTCGCCCGCCGTCCATAGCCCCGCGATCCTTTGGGGTGGTTGAATACGGCATCAAGCTGCATCGCCATCAGGTATTTGACCCAGGCCGGCAGGGCCGTGTCGGAAGTGATAAATTCGCTGTCGGCGTGGAGCAACTGCGCCATCTCTTCGCTGTGTTCGGCCAGCAGTTGTGACCAACCTTTTTCGCTCATAGTAACTCCTTGATGTTGAATTTGGAACGCCAAAATAGTCGCACAGCCCAAAGGCGACGTAAATGGGACTATGTTGTCACCAGCTTCCCGAGCCGGATGCGTGGGTCTAGCGCGGCCAGTAGAATGTCAGACAGCAGGGTGCTTACCGAGGTAAGAGCGCCAATGATCAAGACATAGGTGCCTGCCAGGTACACATCTTGCATAAAACAGGCAGCACCAAACACAAAGCTGGCTGTTGGCAGGCTGAACACCATGTCAACCAGAAAGCCACCCGAAAAAAGCCACGGCAGCAGTAAATTCAGCCCGCTGATGATCGGCGAGATGGCGAGGCGCATAGGATAGCGTAGCAGCACGATCAATTCGGGCAGCCCCTTTGCACGGGCAACGCTGACATACGGCTTGTGCAGTTCGTCCAGCATCATGGCACGCAGCGTACGGATTGTTCCCGCTACTCCGCCAGAGCCTACCAGGACAATGGGGAGCCACAGATGCCCGATCAGGTCCACGAGCTTGATCCAGCTCCAAGGTTGGGTTGCGATGTCGGGCGAGAACATCCCACCTATGCTGATGCCGAGTTCAATATGAGCGACGTACATCACCATCAGAGCTAACAAGTAAGACGGTACGGCCATACCGACATAGCTCAAGGTTGTGATCACATAGTCAAGTAGTGAGTATTGCCTCACGGCCACATAGGCGCCAACGGGGATCCCCACCGCCCATGTGAACAACAGCGAGCCTAGAGCAATGGCAAACGTAAGCGGGACCCTGCGGATGATGACGTCTTCGACAGTCTGCATCCAAAAAAAGGAATAGCCAAAGTGAAAGCGAAAGATGATGTGGCGCATCCACGTCAGATACCGTATGGGCCACGGCTTGTCCAAGCCGTAGAACTCTCTGAACCGCTGTTCGTATTCTTCGGGAATGCTAGCCCCGCCAGCGCGAAGGCGATTAAAGTAGGCTTTGACCGAGTCGCCTGGTGTTAGCTCAATGATAATAAACGCCACGATAGAGAGCAGAAACAACTGCATGACCGTGCGCCAACTACGCCTAACTATATAACGTAACATTTTTGGCCTTTTTTTCGAATGGCAATTGCAACCAGGTTCTCTCGCTCATAGCAACGCTTTGAGATCGAATTTGGGTACGCCGAACCGATCGCATAACCCAAAGGCGACATGGATCGGGCTGCCTTCGACGTTCCAGATCTTGGTATGGTGAAGGTTGTCGCGCCACTCGTAGAAATAGATCGCCTGTATGCACCCAGCATAGTCGGCATTGATCTGTCGGATGAGGGCGCATTCAAAACTTGGGGGAGAATGTGACACGACATCAAAAATGGGGTAAACTTTCTGGATAGCCAATTATCCTTCAGAAAG
>JAFGJF010000020.1 GCA_016929205.1 Anaerolineae bacterium | reverse complement strand
GGGTCGAGGAAAAAGTGGGCGTGGTCGAAAGTCTTGTGATCCGGATGGTCGCGGAGCCGCCGGCTGAAGAAGTCGCGCGCGATCCACTGCTGGTGTGGACCAATGGCTATGCCGGGTTTCCGGTCGATCGCTATGCATTCCGGGGCAAGATTCCGCCCGTATCCACGCTGCACCTGGTCGACGACATGCGCGCCGCAGAGACGCGCAAGCTGTTCACCTACAATACCTTTCATGCCGCGCTGGCCTATTTGGGCGCGCTGCGCGGGCATATCCGGGTGGTCGACAGCCTGGCCGATCCTTGGGTGCGTGCCGGAGCCGAAGGCGCACTGCGCGAATCGGCGGCGGCGGTGCAGTCCGAGTACGAGTTTCTGCACGCAGATATGGCTTCCTGGATCGACGGCGTGATCGCGCAGACGGACAATCCAGCGTTGGGCGACACCGTGGCCCGTTTTGGCGCGGATCCTCGCCGCAAGCTGCGCTGTACGGACCGGCTGTTCGGGCCGCTGCTGATGGCGTGCAAGCACGGGCTGGATACGCCGCACCTGATCCGCGCCGTCGCTGCCGCGCTGCTATACCGGGATCCGGATGACGCCGGGGCCATGTACGTGGGACAACAGATGGATGCCCTTGGACCGGTAGAGACTGTGCGCGCGCTGTGTGACCGTGCCGAGCCCGAGATCGTTGAAGGCATTGTCTGCGCTTACCATCGCTTGCCTGCAGAGGCGCGGTGGGCTGGGTACGCAGAGCAGGCGTACCGTCTGGGATTCGAGTACGAGCGCACTTATAAGGGGTGCGGGCAGTGCGTTCTGGCGGCGGTGCAAGACGCTGCGCGGCAACAAAACGCCGCGTGGCAGTTCGACCAGGCGGCGTTTAGCGGCGCTTTTGAGGCGGCGACCGGGCTGGCCGGGGGCATCGGTCTGTGTGGTGACGGTACCTGTTCGGCCTTTACCGGCGGCGTGTTGGCCCTGGGCCTCTACTCGCCGCGCCGCCGCGCCCATTTTGACGGTGATCGCGAGAACAAGTACCGTGCCTATGCTCTGATCCAGCGTTTACATAGGCGCTTTCTGGCCCACTATGGCGGCATCCGCTGCCACGAGATCCACCAGGCCGAGTTCGGCCGTGCTTATGACCTACGCGATCCGGCAGAGAGAGAAGCGTTTGAGGCCGCCGGCGCGCACCGGGACAAATGCACCGGGGTAGTCGCGCGCGCCGCACGGTGGACAGTTGAAATCATGGGTGAGGAGCAGGTTGAAGAATAGATATCATCGAATCATTCTGACCGGCCTGCTTGATAGCATATTTCCGGGTACCACTCAAAAATCATTCAAAGGAGAAACACAGTGACCGTATTACCGAACGTCGTCAACCAAGCGTGGGAGAATCGTGAAGGGCCGATCATATTGACCACTGTAGACGCAGAAGGGATTCCGAATGCGATCTATGCAACTTGTGTTCGAAAATTCGCCCAAGATACTTGGGTGGTCGCGGACAACTTTTTCAACAAAACGCGCGCCAACATCTTGTCCGGCAGCAAGGGCGCACTGCTTTTCATAACCAAAGAAGGCAAATCGTACCAGGTCAAGGGGCGCATCGAGTACCATACCGAGGGTCCAGTCTTTGATGACATGAAGCAGTGGAATCCGACCAAGCTGCCGGGACATGCCGCGGCAGCGCTCAAAGTGGAACATGTTTTTTCTGGGGGAGAACAAATCATATAAGAGCAGCACCCGCCTGCCTGGGTAGGGCTGTAAGTGCATCATCCGGCAGACCGAGGACGCCTTTTTGTTAGTGGGTGTCGGGTTCAGCGTGCGGTTTCACCGGTCTCGCCCGCGCGGTGAACCGATCCCGGTCCGCTTTGCCGAGTGGGGGCAGTACGATGGCAATTGCTGGACTGCTCTGCACCCGATGCGCCGAGAGCGTCCCGAATCGATGGGATCGGTTTCCTGATCGCTTTCCTATCTTGTAGGAAGCGCAATCGTAAACGTCGTTCCCTCTCCCAATTTGCTATGTGCCTCGATGCTGCCCTTATGGGCTTTGATTAGCGCTTTCGCAATCGCCAAGCCCAGTCCAGAGCCGCCAGAGGCGCGATCTCGCGCCGTATCGGCGCGGTAAAATCGGTCAAAAATGTGGGGCAAGTCCCGGGGCGAGATGCCCGGCCCGGTGTCCGACACAGAGACGTACGTATGCGGAGCAGCCCGGTACGTGTGCAGGGTGATGATGCCTCCCTTGGGCGTGTAGCGTATGGCGTTGCTCACCAGGTTGCCGACAACCTGGCGCAAACGGTCCGCGTCGCCGTAGACGACGAGCGGATGCTGCGGCATATCAACGCGCAGGGAAATCTCTTTATCTTCGGTCACAGCCCGCGCGCTATTGGCGATACCATTCAGCAGCTCGACAAGGTCCACGTTGGCGCGGATCAGGGCAAGTTGGCCGGCATCGGCCAGTGTAAGCAACCGCAGGTCTTCTACCAGGCGTTGCAGGAGCAAAGTCTCTTCGTAAATCGTGGACAGGTGTTCGCCGTCCAGCGCATAGATACCGTCGATCATCGCCTCCAGGTTGCCACGGATAACGCTGAGTGGATTGCGTAGCTCGTGAGCAATATCGGCGGTCATCTGTTGTCGCTGTATTTCTGCCGTCTCGAGATCGCTCGCCATCTTGTTGAATGCCTCTCCCAATGCACCCACTTCATCCCTGGAACGTGTCTTGACTCGCTGCGATAAATCGCCCTGGGCCATCATCTCTGCTGCGGCTGTGAGCTGGCGTAGAGGCGCCGCGAGTTGCCGCGAAAGCAGGGCAGCAGCGAATAATGACGCAACGGCGACCAGCAGCACCGCCCACAACACGGCCTGGTTGACCGCCTCCAGAAAGCGGCGCTCCAGTTCGGACTCACCGGACAGGTCGCGCGTTGTGATGAACAACGTACCCATGGTCTCATTATTGACCACAATCGGTGCACCATAGCTTTGATCATCGACATCTATGGATTGTCCGACCAACTCGTCCTCTGTATCCAAAACGACCCGCCCATCTGGGGCGACGATCAGAAAACGGTCGTCAGCATGGCGCGTTGCGTATTGTCTTCCTTTGCCGCGTCCCTGTCCTTGCCCAGATGTTTGTACAAGTGAACTGTCTTGGAATAGGGGCTCAATGCTCTGCCAGGATCCATCGTAATTATCAGCAGCTTGCTGCGCCCAAGTCTCGGCGCGCGCTTGGCTGCCGTAACCTACATAGAGCGTGAACTGGCGCGTTGTTACCCGGTTGGCGACAATGGCAATCATGCCCACGCCCAGCAACGCGACCAGGGCGAAAGCCAAAAGCAGCTTGCTTCTCAAGCTACGCATCTGGGTCCTCCGCAAAACGATATCCCGCACCATATACAGTGAGAATGTAGTGTGGCTTGCGAGGATCGGGCTCGATCTTTTTTCTCAAGTTCTTAATGTGCACATCTATTGTGCGGTCATACCCTTCAAAAGCCACTCCCTGTATCCGATCGAGCAGTTCCATTCGAGAGAAAACCCGTCCTGGCGAACGTGCAAGCACCAGGAGCAGATCAAACTCGGTTGTGGTCAGGGTGATCGTCTTGCCGTCCAGGGTAATGCTGCGCTTGTCGGGGTCGATGACCAGCTCACCTACACGGAGCAGTGCGGAGACCGGTTCGGCATTCTGGGTTCGGCGGAGCACGGCTTTTACCCGGGCCACCAATTCGCGCGGCGAGAAGGGTTTGGTCACATAATCATCTGCGCCCAGTTCCAGTCCGACGATGCGGTCTGTCTCCTCGACACGGGCAGTGAGCATAATGATCGGTGTGTTGTGTTCTCGGCGAACGGTGCGGGCGACTTCAATACCGTCTGTGCCCGGCATGTTTAGATCGAGCACAATCAGATCAGGCCGTTCGTATCTAAACTGGGTCAGAGCCGTCTCTCCATCGTGAGCGGTAACTACCCGGAATCCGGCTGCTTCCATATAATCGCGCACCAGATGCACGATCCGTTTTTCATCATCTGCTACCAGGATAGTATTCATCTAGATTCCTTGTCCAATCCATGTTCAGGTCGTATGGATTTTATGAGCACTGTCATCATAACCATAGTATGCCACATCAGGGCGCACAAGTCAATGTGTGCGCGTTCAGGTCGTTTAAAGGGCGAGGGGGCTCCGGCCACTGATACGGCGGTGATGAGGAAAAAAACAAGTCATCTGTCAACACGTTTCTCAACGTCGATCTCAACTTGAAAAATCGCTGGACAAAATCGTCAAAAGAGCCAAAATATGATACACTGGGTGGTACAGCGCCCAAACGTTGCGCGTGAATCATTGCCTCGAACAGTCTAGATAAAGGCAGGGAGCAGAACAATGACACAGGATTTGGGACCCAACACAACGTTGATCGGCCAGCCGGGCTCGCGACTCAAGCTGCAGACCCCGGTCTTGATCGTCGATCTCGATGCGCTCGAACGGAACGTGGCGCGGATGGCGCGGACCTGCCAGCGGCACGGCGTTTCGCTTCGCCCCCACGCCAAGACCCATAAATCGATCCATATTGCGCGAATGCAGGTTGACGCTGGCGCGGTTGGGGTCTGTACGGCCACGCTGGGCGAGGCCGAGGTGATGGCCCGTGGCGGGATAGCCAACGTCCTGATCACCACGCCGGTCGTTGGTCCGGCGAAAATTGCGCGGTTCTTGAATCTCAACCGGAGGGTGGAGGGTTTGATGGTCGTCGTTGACAATCCGGGCAACGTCGAGGCCCTTGCAAAAGCGGCACAGTCTGCCGAACAAACGCTCCGGCTGTTGGTCGCACTCGACGTGGGGAATCGGCGCATTGGCGCCCCGGATCCGGAACAGTGCCTGTCTCTGGCCCGGCAGATCGACTGCGCGGAAAAGCTCGAATTCCTCGGCATCCACGCCTATGCCGGCATTTTGCAGCATATCCCGGATTATGACGAGCGGGTCGCCGTGGCGGAAACGGTCAATGCCAAGATCGTTACACTCAAGGACCTTCTCATCGAAGCTGACCTGGAGCCGGCGATCGTCACCGGGGCCGGCACCGGGACGCACGAAATGGATGCCCTGTCCGGCGTGTTCACCGAGTTGCAGACCGGCAGTTACGTCTTTACCGACGTCGAATACAACGCCGTTGCCCTTTGCCGGGAATCGGCCCGTCCGTTTGAATCCTCTTTGTTCGTGCAAACGATGGTCGTCAGTGCCAGCCACGAAGGCTTTGTGACCACAGACGCCGGTACCAAGCGGTTTTCGACAGGGAGCGCGCCTCCACAGGTTGTCAGCGGCGCGCCGGCGAATTCGGTCTACAGCTTTAGGGGCGATGAGCATGGCAAGCTCGACTTTGACGATCCCGGTTTTCGCCTGCCGCTGGGATCGCGGATCGAACTCGTGCCTGGGCACTGCGATCCAACGGTCAATCTGCACAATGCCTATCACGTCGTGCGCGGTGACACGCTGGTTGATATTTGGCCCGTCGACGCGCGCGGGGCGATTTGAATGGTTTACTTGATCCTGGCCATCTTGGCAACGATCACGATCAATGCTATGATCAAAGTCTACAAAGTGCGGGGCGCAAACCGTCAAGTGGTCCTCGCCAGCAACTATGTCATCGCCAGCCTGTTGGGCTGGGCCTTTGCCCTGGCCCGTGGCATAGATGGCATTTCACAAAGGAGGAGATGCAATGCCTACGGAAACAATGACCTCGTACGAACGCTGGCTCGCCGTGCTTACCCGCAAGACGCCCGATCGTGTGCCGCTGGACTATTGGGCCACGGCTGAAACCGATCAAAAGCTCGTTCGTGCGATGGGCTGCGACGATTTGGAAGAGGCACTGGCACAACTGCACGTCGACCGCCCGTTGAGTATCGGTCCCAGGTATGTTGGCCCGGCCATCCCCGATGGCTATGATGTCTTTGGTGTACAATATAAACCCGTTGATTATGGCACCGGTATTTATGACGAAAGCATCAGTGCGCCTTTGGCTGGCTATAACACGGTAGACGAGATTGAGCGAGACTATGCCTGGCCCGATCCCGATTGGTACGACTATGGCGACATCCCGGCCCGGATTGAGGGCCAAGAGCACCGTCCCATTCGAGGGGGCGGGTCCGAGCCGCTGTTGATCTATAAAAAGCTGCGTGGCGAAGAGCAGGCCTTTATGGATATGATTCTGAATCCCGAGATTGTGCATTACTGCCTCGACAAACTCTTTGATCTGGCTTACGAGAACACGCGACGCATCTATGAGCAGATCCCCGGCAAGGTGCTCATTTCTTACGTCGCTGAAGATATGGGCAGCCAGGAGGGGTTGATGCTCTCCCCGCAGCAGATCCACACCTTTCTCCTGCCGAGGATGAAACGGATGATCGACTTGGTGCACGAGGCGGGTGCATTTGTCTTTCACCACAACGACGGTGCGGTGCGCGACATTTTGCCCGACATGATCGAGTTGGGCATCGATGTGCTCAACCCGATCCAGTGGCGCTGCCGGGGCATGGAACGCGAGGGACTCAAGCGTGATTTTGGCGACCAACTCGTCTTTCATGGGGCGATGGATAACCAGTATACGTTGCCTTTTGGCACAGCATATGAGGTGCGGCAGCAGGTGATCGAGAATTTTAGCATTCTCGGCGTTGGCGGCGGCTACATACTTGCCCCATGTCACAACATGCAGGCCGTCATGCCGGTTGAAAATATCATTGCCATGTACGAGACGGCCTACGAACATGGTTGGTCCTGAACAGGAACAGCTACCAGGACAGAGAGAAGGCAACGAAACTTGCGGACGAATGCGAAGCGGTTTTCATTGAAACGCTGCTTACCGGCGTAGATACAACACTGCCGGGCCGATGCCGTGGTCGTCGAATTCTGAATCCTGAACGCGTTTCTCAAGCAGGTCGTTCTCTGCCGGTCGATAATCCAAAGCGCGCATCGGGCAGGCCCGCACGCAAGCCGGTTCCTGCCCCCGATCGACCTCGTCAGCGCAGCCGTCGCATTTGGAAGCGGCGCCTTCCGGACCGATCACGATCGCACAAAAGGGACACAAGTCGATGCACGCTTCACAGGCTACACACAGATCGGGATCGATTCTCACCCGCCCGTTATCCTGCTTGGTGATCGCGATCATTGGACAGATCTCGACGCAAGGTGGTTCGGCGCAGTGGAAGCAGTGTGTTACCCGGTAATAGAGGGCCGGTTTGGGATAGACGCCCCCTTCGCGTGGCTCAACGTGCAGCCAATCCAGGTCATCGGGCAGGTTGGCGCGATCCTTGCAGGCGATGCTGCATGCCTGGCAGCCAGTGCAGCGGGCCAGGTCGACGATGTAAAGTGGATGATTGGTCACGGTTCGCTCCTTCTTACCTCGACCCACGTGGTATGGGTGGTAAAGCCGCCACTCGGCGACTCGCGCTGTTCGGTCAGCACGTTGGCGCAGCCGCCTTCGTCGGCGCCATCTGCACCCGGACGATACCATACGCCCTGGTAGACGCAGACCACGCCAGGCATAATCCGTTCGGTGACCTTGGCCGGCAGGCGCAGCGTCCCACGTTGGTTAACAAGCTCGACCTTGCTGCCATCCCCGATCCCACGCGCTGTTGCGTCCTGTGTGTTGATCCATACCGCGTGTGGCTCCAACCGCTGCAGCCAGGGCACGGCGTGCAGGCAGGAATTGGAGCGGAATTTATAGTGGGGTGTGATCAACTGCAACAGGTAGGTTTGCCCGTCGCCACTGATTTCGATATAGCTGGGAATAGTCGGTAGTCCATGGGCCTGGGCCTGCGGGCACGAGAATTCGATTTTGCCCGAGGGCGTGGGCAGGGGGTGGGCAACCGGATCGGCGCGGAAATCGGCCAGAGCGGTGCGCGGCTCGCCATCCTGGCGGACGATGCCCTCACGCTGCAAGCGGTCGGCGTCGAAACCGGTCGACTCGAGAAACTGGTCCATCCAGTCGGCCTCGTTTTTGCCCCGGGTATAGCGCTCACCAAAGCCCAGCCGATCCGCGAGTTGGGCGAACACCCAATAGTCGGTTTTTGCTTCTCCTGCCGGCGCGACGGCCTGCCGGTTGTAAAAAAGGTGCAGATCGTGCCCCCACGAGGTCACCAGGTCGGTGCGTTCCAGGTCGGTGCAGATTGGCAGGACAATGTCGGCGCAGCGCGCGGTGGGCGTGAAAAAGGGTTCGTGGACGACGACGAAATCGACCTCGGCCAGGGCGCGAGCATTGGCGCGCGTGTCGGGACTGCGGTTGATCAGATTGCTGCCCACAATGTAAGCCATGGTGATCGGTGGATCGAGTTGGCTGCCGAGGATCGCTTTGGCCCACGACCCCGTAAAGACGCGCCGCGCCGGTGCGAATGGGACGTCTGGCAGGTTGTCCACGGGAATGGCGTTCCACCGTGTGCCCACGCTGGCCAGCCCGCCGCCGCGGAGGCCGGCATTGCCGCTCATACAGGCCAGGGCAATCAGGGCGCGGGCGATCTGTTCGCCATACAACGTGCGTTGTGGTCCCCAGCCGGGCAGCAATGCCGCAGGCTTGATCGTGCCATAGTCGCGTGCCAGTTGGCGGATCGTGTCTGCCGGAACACCCGTTTTGATCTCGGCCCACTCTGGCGTCTTGGGTTGGCCATCCTCGTGACCCAGCAGGTAGCGGTAATAGGGCGCATACCCGGCAACGTGCGAGACCATAAACGCACGATCGACCAGTTCTTCTGTTTCCATCATGTAGGCCATCGCGGCGGCGAGCGCGGCGTCG
>JAFGJF010000149.1 GCA_016929205.1 Anaerolineae bacterium | reverse complement strand
ATGCCGGAGGTGGGAATCGAACCCACAAGAGGTCACCCTCACGCGAGTTTGAGTCGCGCGCGTCTGCCAGTTCCGCCACTCCGGCTGACAACAATCCAAGTATAAACCGAAACTCGGATAAAGTCAAATTTGCATTGTGCTGCTTGAGGAAAGATGTCATGGATGAAACTGCGCTGATCGCTGCCGCGCAAGGCGGCGATCGCAGAGCGTTCAACGAACTGGTTGTACACTATCAGACGCTGATTTACAACGTAGCCTATCGCATTCTGGGCGATCCGGATCGGGCCGCGGACGCGACTCAAGAGGCTTTTATCTCGGCCTATCGAGGCATCGGCCGTTTTCACGGCGGCTCGTTCAAAGGGTGGCTGATGCGGATCGTAACCAATGCCTGTTACGACCAACTGCGGGTCAAAAAACGGCGGCCCACGGCATCCTTGGATGCAATCGTATACAGCGATCAGGAAGAGAGCCAACTGCAAGGCAGCCAGCAGGAGCGCCCGGAAGAGTATGTCGATCAACAAGAGCTGGGCCAGCTCATCCAGCGTGGTTTAGAAACATTGCCAGCCGAGCAACGCGCCATTGTCGTGCTGATCGATATTCAGGAATTCCAGTACGACCAGGTGTCAGAGGCGTTGGGCATCTCATTGGGCACGGTCAAGTCACGCCTGAGCCGTGGGCGCCGCAAACTGCGCGATTTTTTGCAGTCCAGTGCGGAACTTTTGCCGTCGCGGTACCGTCTAGATAACAAGACGGGCGGTGTAGCAGGTTTGGCGAGTTTGTTCTTGTGCTGGCCGAGTGATCGCTGGCCGATCGACATTGGGTGGTTGGAATGAATAAGAATCGGGTTGTGCGACGGAAAAACGAACATCAATACGTGTCCGAGCGGCTTTCGGCGTACCTGGATCGCCAGGTGTCGGACCGGCAAGTCGAACAGATCAAGACACACCTGGAGACGTGCGAACAGTGCCAACAAGAGTTGGAGACGCTGCTGTGGACCAAAAGGCTGCTGCGGCAAGTGCCGGTTGTCCCGGTGCCGCGATCTTTTGTCGTGCGTGAAGCGGACGTCGAGCCAGCCAGGGTCGCCCCACGCCGGAGATTGTTTGCGATGCAGTGGGCGACGGCCGTTGTGGCCTTGTTGTTTGTCGTCGTCTTGTTCGGCGACGCCTTGACCGGCGGCTGGATGAGGCCCGGCTCCCGGCAGGTTATGCCTGGAGCTATGCTGGCCGAGCCGGCAGCGATGGAGCAAAAGGTGGCCGAAGCGCCCAAGGCGGTTGTGGTTGAGCAAGGGGTCACGCTCGAAAGCGAGGTCGCGGTTGAAAGAGAGATCGAGGCCGAAAAAGAAGTCACGATCGAACAAAAGGCTGTGATCGAGAAGGAAAGCGTTCATAAAATGGGTGAGGGCGAGGTGGATGGCACGCCGTCCGGTGATGATCAAGTCCGTGCGTTCGCGCTAGAGACCGAGTCCGGCGAAGCAAAGGCTGGCGCGGCCAATGCCGTCACATCTACCATGACATCCGTGCCTGCTCCGGTACAGGTGGAAGAGGCTGCGCCGCCTGCTGAACCAACACTGTCTCTGGAGGCACAGCTTACCGCACCGCCACCGCCGGCGTCGGGCGAATCCGAGGACGTGGCTGTGCAAGCAGACGAACCATTACCGGAACCGTCCTTGGAGCCGCTCCCTGCGCCGGTATGGGGAGGAAAGGGGGACTCGACGCGCATCATTCTGCGCGGCGTTGAAATCGGATTGGGTGTGGCCCTGATCGGACTGATTGTGGCTGTTGTTTTGCTGCGTCGCAGGACTTGAGGGGCATTGTAATGCTTTGTCTCGTTTCGACAAAGACTATCTGTATGGTATCGCTACCGGCTTGTGAGGTGCTTGTTTCCTGATTTTGTTGCGCGTCATTTGACCGCATCCTTTTCTCCTAATGCGGTCAAAACAATTACTGTCAGTATATGACATCCTGGTTGTCCCATCAAGAATGTCCCAGCTTGATCTCGCCTCGGATTTTCCTTTGACTTTTCCCTCAAAAACCGTTACAATGGTCATATTGTGAGCGAGGGGGAGGCAGATGCCGACACGGCGCGTGCTGATCTTGGATTCGAATACCGATTTTGCCGACATTCTTCGCGACGGCCTGGAGTTGATGGGCAAATTTGTGGTCGCTGTGGTGCCCACAGGTCACATGGCAGTTCAGGCCGTGCGCGATAATGAGGTGGATCTGGCGATTGTTGACGTTGCCGTTTCCGATACATCTCCCGCCGGCCTGTTGGAACAGCTTCGAGATCTGGATCCATACATCCGCGTCGTTTTTGTGCCCCCGTTTGGACAAGAGTTGGAGGATACACTGACCGCGCTGGACATTCAGGGGGTATTGCACAAGCCGTTTTTTGTAGGCCGGTTGGCCGAGCAAATCGCTGCATTCTTGAAGAAAAAGGTGCTAACAGCGCCGCCCACGCGTGTCGAGCGGGTATGTGCGCAGATTCCTGCGATTAAACCCTTGTTGGCCGAGTTCTCTCGTGAAATCTCGGCCGAAATGGTCGCCCTGATCTGCCGGGATGAATTGGTGACATACCTGGGACGATCGCAGGAGACGCGCGAAAATAAACTGGTTCAGTTGATATTGGATAGCCTGGAGCGGGCGGACAGGCTGGCGGGGTTGTTAGGGGAGACGGACGGGCATTTCGATCTGCATTCTTTTGTGGGGAAAACCACGAGCCTGTACGCGATCAAGTTCGATCGGGATCTGTCTATTGTCGCTATCCTGGGGAGCGGCATTCCACCGGGTGTCGTTCATCTCCAGATCAAGCGTGTCGTCGAGGAACTGTCCGCTTTGCTGCATAACCATGAGTGACAAGCCAGGTACAGATGAAATCGAACGTGCAATCGAGGCCATTGTCGAAAATGTGTTGTCTTCGCCCAGGTATCGCCAGGTATGCGCAGACACGGTTCGGCGCATCGCGACGCTAGAGTGGACCAGGCAGGCGACGCTAACACAAGCCATCAAATCCACCAAGTCCAAGCTTCACCAGGTATACGGTGCCTACGAATCGTCGATCAACTACCGGCGGGCCTATCAGGATCTGGAACGGGCTTTTGTCTTGGCGCAAACCGATTGCAGCCTGACGGAGGTCCGCCTTGTCTGCCACAAACTATTGTCGTTCCACGCATCGACGCGGGAACGACTGCACATCTTGGATCAGTTTTTTACTACGATTTTTGGTCACACCGGCATTCCCCGGGTTCTGCTCGACCTCGCTTGTGGTTTGAATCCTTTGGCTCTGCCCTGGATGGACCTGGAGGATGACGCGGTGTATCATGCTTACGACATCGATGGCAAGCGAATCGCATTTCTCAACCGCTATTTTGCCTTGCCTCACGTAAAGGGAGAAGCACATTTGCAGGATATTCTCTGCAGCCCACCGGGTGAACGGGCCGATCTTGCTCTGCTGCTCAAAACAAGCGCGTGCCTGGAGCAGCAGCAAAAGGGCAGCACGCTGGCCTTGCTGGATGCTTTGAACGTGTCGTGGATCGTCGTGACGTTTCCGGTCAAAAGCCTGGGGCGCCGTGAAAAGGGGATGGTCAAACATTACGAAAATATCTTCAGCGAGATGATATCCGGCAGGACGTGGCCGGTTACACGGTTCGCGTTTGCCACCGAGCTGGCATTTGTCGTGGAAAAGCCCGGCTGAGGTGCACGTGTGACGCATATGCTATACGTCGTCGGCACGCCTATTGGCAACCTGGAAGATATGACGCCTCGCGCGCTGGACGTTCTGAACCAAGTGGGCTTGATCGCTGCTGAGAATCCGTCCAAGACGCAGCGATTGTTGTCGCGTTATGATATTCACACCCCAATGATGCGGTTTACCGATGCTTACGATCGCAAGAAACGGGCGCGTTTGCAGTCGATCCTGGACGCGTTGCAGCGCACGGACGTGGCCCTGGTTTCCGAGGCCGGGATGCCGCTGTTGGCCGATCCTGGATACGAGTTGATGCAGGTGGTGCTTGAAAAGGGGATCAAGGTGGTTCCCGTTCCCGGCCCGACGGCACTGATGACGGCGTTGGCTGTTTCTGGTCTGCCGACCGCGCCCTTTGTATTTTTGGGCTTTCCACCGCGCAAGCCCAAAGCACGGCGGGACCTGTTTGGTGAGCACATCCAGGATCGACGCACCCTGGTGGTTTACGAATCTCCTTACCGGCTGGTGGATACCTTACGCGACGCGTACGAGGTACTTGGCGAACGACAGGTTGCCGTGTGCTGCGAGCTAACCAAGCTCTATGAAGAGGTCTGGCGCGGCTGCTTGAGCAATGCTATCTCGCTCCTGGAGGCAGGGGCTCCTCGCGGTGAGTTTGTGGTCGTCGTTGGCGGCACAAGTGGTGGAGCAGCGGATTGATGGCCGACCTGGCGACGCTCGATACGTCATATGGGACCTGCCCTTTGCCCACTTTTTTCCCTGATGGCACACGTGGAGTGGTGCGTGCGGTGGATGCCCAGGATCTGGAACGATGTGGCATTCAGGGAATCGTGGTCAATACGCTGCATCTTGCCAACACGCCCGGCACTGGCTTGATCAAGAGCCAGGGTGGGATCCACGATTTTATGGGCTGGCAGCACCCGATCATATCCGACTCAGGGGGGTTCCAGGCCATGTCGATGATCCGCGAGAATGCGCGCTATGGCACAATTGCCACTGCAGGGATCACGTTTACCAATGTCGACGTCAAGGGCAAGCCCAGGCTCAAATTGACGCCGGAAAAGTCGATACAGATCCAATTCGCGCTTGGATCCGACATCATGATCTGCCTGGATGACTGCCCTCACCCCCAAGCCGGCCGGGATCAGGTCGTTGAATCGGTGCAGCGCACGGTAGCGTGGGCCAAACGATGCAAGGCCGAGTTCGAACGGCAAGTAGAGAACCGGCACCTGTTGCCCCGGCAACGTCCCAGGTTGTTCGGCGTGATCCAGGGGGGATTCGATCGGGCGCTGCGCAAGCAGTGCGCCGATCAGTTGCTGGCGATTGGGTTTGATGGGTATGGGTTTGGCGGTTGGCCGCTCGACGGCGATGGCCGGCTGGCCGAAGAGATTCTGGCCTGCACGGCGGACCTGATGTCCGGATTCAAGTACGCCCTGGGCGTCGGCAGTCCCGAGAACATTGTCCGCTGCGTCGAGATGGGTTACCAGATCTTTGACTGCGTGCTGCCAACCCGCGATGCGCGGCATCACCGGCTGTACTGTTTCAACGACCCGGCGGATCCATTCGCCTATTCGTTTCTCTATATCCAGGACGAGCAATACAAGCGCGATGCGCGGCCGCTCTCTGAATGGTGCGACTGCCCGTGTTGTACGCATTATTCACGGAGCTATTTGCACCACCTGTTCGATATCCGAGATACGCTGGCGCTGCGCCTGGCAACGATGCACAATTTGCGATTTTACGCACAGTTGATGTCCAATATTCGGCAAAGGCTGGCTCTCAAGAAAGAGCGAGAATGACGAGAAAACCCGATATTTTGAACGGCAAAGAGACCAAGCCGGAACGGTTGGGCGAGCGGCTGGGGAACTGGGTCCGCCTTTTTTCGAGACGGTCTGCTGCAGCGCATTCATCCGACCAGGAAATGCCTCCAGCGCCGCCGCTTTCGAATCAGGATCTGGAAGGGGTTAAAACAACTTATCTGCTTCGTCTGCAAAAACGGTATCGCACGGTTTACATCTATGGGTTGGATGAAAAGCGGAAAGCGCTTCAATACAGCGGTCAAACTCTGGATCGATATGCGTTGTACGTGTCGTTGAATACGACGACACGCGTGCCTGTCGAGCCAGCGTCTTCTCAAAGCAGTTCGCGGGACAAGACGCGCCAACTCTCACTGCTAGAGGTTGTGGGCCAGGAACAACGCGTTTTGATCCGGGGTTCGCTTGGTTCTGGGCGGTCGACGTTTGTCGCCTTTCTTGCTTGCGCGCTATCCGAACAGCATACACCGGGATCAAAGGGGGCGAACGGCGCGCTTTCTGGGTTGGCGCGCCTAGAGCCGGGATGGAAACATGGCCCAATGTTTCCTGTGCCGATCGATTTGCACGATTTTGCTACCTCTAAATATGCCGATGGTGCGGCAAACGGTTTGATGTCTTTTATTGCCGCCGAACTGGGCGTATTGCCCGGGCAGGCGCAAAAGCAGTTCATCGAACCGGGGGGACTTGTGTTTCTGTTCGACGGCCTGGAATACGCCTCGCCGGCGGTTGAAGCGTTCTTTTGTCGTTTTGCGGACACGCCTAATTGCTGGATCATAACCACCCAAGGTGACCCTGGCCTGGATGGCGAGCTTGATTGCACGGTGAACGGGTTGACTGATGTCAGTATCGCCGATCTGGATATCGAGCAGATGGATCGTTTTGTGCGTCAATGGTATGGCGAATTGTTGCACAAAGAGTGGATCGACGAAACGGCAGCGCGCGATCTGACCGGACAGCTTTGCACGTTGCTGCGTCGTGAGGACGTGTTCGAGTTGGCACAACGACGCTCGCTGCTGACTTTGATCGCGTTACTTTGCACGTTGCACGGACAACTCGCGCAAAACCGGACCCTCTTTTACCACCAGCTAATCAACCTGTCGTTCGCACATTGGAGTGAGAGCAAAGGCCAAGACGAGCGCAATTTGCTCCAGATTTTGAACGTTGAGGAATTGCGTATGGCCGTTGCCCAGGTGACCTACCAGTCCTATGCCCGCCTCGATCCGCGCACCAGCCTGGTCGAGCTGCCGGAGGCCGATTTGCGGGCCACTCTGGCGAGCGTCTGCCACGAAGGGCAATGGCAGGTGGTGAGCGAACTGGTGAGCCGGATCCTGACGCGCCCTGGCTTGTTGGAGCAGACTCGGCCCGGTTTTTTTGCCTTCCCATATCTGTCTCTGCAATCCTACGTTGCTGCGCGCTACCTGGCAGCGCAGCCTGAACTGCCGCAGTTGATTACTCGTCTGGCGTACGAAGATTTTTATCGCTGGCGAGAGGTGATCGGGTTTGTGATCGGGCGCTTGATCTTGTTGGACGAGAACCTGGGTCTGGTCTTAAAGGTGCTGGACGCATTGTACCCGCAGTCGATGCTGCCGGAGAGAATGGATCAAAGTACGGTGACCCAAGTCGCCAAAGATAAATGGCGGCAGGTGTGGCTGGTCGGGGAATGTCTGGCCCGGGTTGAGGCAGCCTTTTTGGAAATGGACAAAGTGTTTCCGGAAAGGGCTGCCCCATTGCTAGAGCGGGTCAGGTGTGGATTGGCTGCGCTGCTGGACTACGGCATGCTCACGCCTATTGAGCGGACCAGTGCCGGCAGTATATTGGCTCGCCTTCCTGGAGACGATCCACGTCCGGGTGTGTGTCAATCGGAGCCGTTGTGGTGTCAGGTGCCACGATCTGCCTTTTGGCAAGGTATGGGCGACGATGCGCATCTTGTCGAGCAGGGCGCTTTTTGGATTGCTCGCTACCCGGTGACCAATGCGCAGTATGCATTCTTTGTCGGGGAGACTGGATACAAAGCGCCAGATCACTGGCAAGGTACCCGGCCGCCAGATAGCATCCGGAATCACCCTGTCGTTCAGGTCACGTGGAAAGATGCGGACGCGTTCTGCCGCTGGCTGTCCGGCCGGATACATACGACCTCGTTTCAAACTTGGCAGAATCGTGTTGAAAGAGGGGCACGGGTTCCAGGCAATTACATCGTTCGTTTGCCAACCAGCGCCGAGTGGGAAAAGGCTGCTCGCGGCGGAGTGTCGATTTCGATTGCCGGCGGCGATGGCATGCTGGATAATCCAATGCCTCAGCGCGCTTATCCATGGGGCAACGGTTGGCAATTGTCGACGGCGGATGTGGCGGGCGATGAAACGCGCTGCAATGTCTCAGAAAGCAATATCGGCACGACGACACCCGTTGGGATGTATCCAGATGGCGCCAGCCCTTACGGCGTGCTGGATATGGCCGGCAACGTGTGGGAATGGTGTTATGATTGGGTCGACGACCAGGCCCAATACAAGGTTCGTCGCGGTGGAGCGTTCCGGTACAGTCACGATCAGGCTCGCTGTTCCGCGTTCGACAAAGCACACCCCGGCCTGGGTTGGCCCTATATGGGCTTTCGTATCGTCTATGGCCCGTCGTTGCCAGAGTAAAAGGATGATTTCGTTGGGGGCCGTTTTGTTTTACGTATCGGACGTGATCCTGGCGATTGGCCGCTTTGCCAACCCGTCAAGTACCATCGAATCAACCCGGCATTTTACTATACGGGCCAGGTGTTGATCGCTTTGAGCGCGTCCTTTTTCTAGCGCATTTTCGACTGGAGACACAAGCAATGCCCTTTCTTGCCAATACCGAGATCGAAATCCTCAATGCCCATATTCACCGCGGTCAAATTCGCTCTGTTTTGTTTGATTTTGATGGCACATTGTCGCTGATCCGTGAGGGATGGCAAGGGGTCATGATTCCGATGATGGTCGACATTTTGTGCGAACTGGGTACGGGTGAGACCAGGCAGGCGCTTTCGGATATCGTGACCGAGTTTGTGGATCGGCTGACCGGCAAGCAGACAATTTACCAGATGATCGAACTGTGCGATCAGATCGAACGGCGGGGCGGCCAGCCGCTTGAGGCGCTCGCTTACAAGCATATGTACCTGGATCGATTGTGGAAGCGGATCGCGCACCGCGTAGAAGGGTTAAGAAGCGGTTCCCTTGCTGCGGGTGATATGGTGGTGCCCGGCGCTTTTGAGGTATTGAGTCATCTGCGACAGCGTGGCGTAACTTGCTACCTGGCCAGCGGCACCGATCAACCTTACGTGCTCGACGAAGCCGGGGCGCTGGGGTTGGTATCCTATTTTGAGGATCGGATCTTGGGCGCGCTCGACGAGTACAAGCGATTTTCCAAGGCGCAGGTGATCCAGGACATTTTGCGCAAGCACCATCTTGAAGGAAGCCAGTTGTTGGCGTTTGGTGATGGGTTTGTCGAGATCGAAGAGACAAAAAAAGTTGGCGGCATTGCCGTTGGCGTCGCCAGCGACGAGGCAAAGCGGCGGGGAGTGGATGAATGGAAGCGCAATCGTCTCGTACAGGCCGGTGCGGATATCATCGTACCCGATTTTCGGGAACAACAGATCCTGATCGATTATTTATTTGGAGTGTGAACT
>JAFGJF010000148.1 GCA_016929205.1 Anaerolineae bacterium | reverse complement strand
TCGTCTGACATAACTGGTCCTTTCTCCGCCCTCATTATACACTAATTTCCGGAGAAAGGTTGTCTCACTCATGCTAACACAGAGGGAGGACGATGGAAATACCCAGCAGTACACTGTGTATGGCGTATACACGTGGGATCAACGCACTGCAATCGTCGGTACCGGCGCTGCGATCGACGCTGTTGGGGACACTTGGATAACAGTCAGTGCCACCTTGAACGAAATAGAAGCGATTGAGGCGCTGGGATACAGCGTTGAGCGCATTGATCCACCATTTGGCCCCCTGGACTTTCCCCCGGAAGACTCTGACTATCACGATTATACCGAGATGGTGATCGAAATCAACCAGGCCGCGGCCGACCATCCTGGCATTCTCAATCTAGTCTCTATCGGACAAAGCTACGAGGGACGGGAGTTATGGATGGCCAAGATCAGTGACCATCCGACGCTTGACGAAACAGAACCCGAAATCCTATTTACAATTCACCAGCACGCCAGCGAACATCTCGCCGTCGAACAGGGTTTGTACTTGTTGCACATCCTGACCGATGAATACGGGTTGACGCCACAGATTACCGACCTAGTCGACACTCGCGAGATCTATATCCTCTTTGACACAAATCCCGATGGCGGCGAATATGACCATGCCACGGGCAGCTATGCTTCCTGGCGCAAGAACCGGCAGCCCAACGATGGCAGTTCCTATATTGGAACAGACCTGAATCGCAACTGGAGTTATCAGTGGGGCTGCTGCGGAGGCTCCAGCGGTGACCCGAGCAGCAGTTCATATCGTGGTTCATCGCCTTTTTCGGCTCCCGAAACGGACGCCGTTCACAGCTTTGTGGCAAGCAGGGAGATCGACGAGAAACAACAGATCACAGCTCACATCGATTTCCACACTTACGGCGAATTCATTTACTGGCCCTACAGCTATACCGATTATCCATCTCCCGACATGACCGCCGATGACCACGATGTGTTCGTAACGATGGCGCAAAACATGGCCGCGCTCAACGGCTATGTTGCTATGAAGAGCGGTTCATTGTACCCGGTGGATGGCAGCATCATCGATTGGATGTACGGCACACAACATATTTTTTCTTTCATCTTTGAATTGGCCAACAGTTCGTACCCTCCAGATGAAATCATTCCCACCGAAACGGCGCGCAACAGAGAAGCCTTGCTGTATTTTATCGAGCTAGCGGACTGCCCCTACCGCGCTGTTGGCAAAGAGGCTGACTATTGTCTGATCGAACCGATCGTCGGCCTGACAGCGGCCAACGACAGCCCTACGCCCGTAGGTGCCGCCACGACGTTATCCGCTTCAATCACCAGCGGCAGCAACGTCAGTTATACCTGGAATTTTGGGGATGGTGGTTTGGCAGATGACAGCGGCCCGGTGGTAAACCACATCTATCCTGGCAGTGGCAGCTATACCGCCATGGTCACGGCGAGCAACAGCGTCAACACAGACAGTACAACGACAACAGTCATCGTAGAGAAAACCATCCCTATCGCCGCGTTCAGCAGCTCCAGCCCCGATATGATCGGCGAGGTAACAGCTTTTGACAACCACTCTGTTGGCGGCGATCTTGGCTTTGAATGGGATTTTGGTGATGGATCGTCCGTCGCCGCCAGCACCAACCCTACACATACGTACGCTACAGCGGGCATTTTTACCGCCACCTTGACGGCCAACAATTCTCTTGGCTCTGACACATCCTCGGCCCAAGTTGTCATCCAAACCTTGCCGCCTCAACTGCCGAGCCTGCGCGGGTACTGGTCTTTGGACGAAACAAATGGCCAACGCAAAGACGGCTCGGGTCGCGACAACCACTTGACTGACCATAACCACGTCGGTTCTGCCCCCGGTCAGGTCAAACTGGCGGCCGATCTTGAAAATGACAACGATTCGTACCTGTCGATCGACGATACCCTGCAGAACGGGCTGGACATCACCGGAAGCATGACCTTAGCCGGCTGGATGAACACCGAGGGATTTGAGGATACGCAGATTATCGCATCCAAATACGAGTTTGGTATCACCAACCGCGCCTATCGTTTTGATTTGCGTTCCAGCACGCGCCTGACGTTTATCGTTTCTCCAGATGGCAACGCTGGCGACGCCTATCGTCTTGAGTCCAACCTTGTCTCACCGTTGAACCCAGGCACCTGGTATCACGTCGCAGCTGTCTTTGACGCCGATCGGCATTCCCTCGCCATCTATCTCGACGGCGATCTCATCGCCTCGCGCACCGTAGCGTATGACCACATCTATGATTCGTCCGCACCCTTTATGCTCGGCGCCGACATGTCCGATGGCAGCGTCGGCCAATACTTTGACGGGCAACTCGACGAATGGTACATCTTTGCACAAGCACTTTCAGAGAACGAGATCGAGGCATTGATGACCCTGCCCCAACAACCGATTGGCCGTCTGGCTGCCTACAATGATGGTCCAACCGTCCTGGGCAAGGCCACTGTCTTGTCTGCGACCATCACCAGTGGGTCTGGAATCACCTATTCCTGGTATTTTGGCGATGGGAGTGAGAGCGAAACCAGTGTGCCTGTCGTCAGCCACACTTATGCTGGGGTGAGCACGTTTACCGCTACCGTCACCGCGTCTAACAGCATCAACGCTCGACAGTCGACAACAACGGTTATTATCCAGGACGTTCCGCCGATGGCCAGCTTTACCACGTCCAGCCCGGATACGCTGGGCGAAACAACCGTCTTGACCAACACGTCAACCGGCAGCAACCTGGGCTTCATATGGGATTTTGGCGACGGTTCCCCTGTCGCTACCGGCATCCATACCACGCACACGTTCACAGCAACAGGTACCTTTACAGTCACCCTCACCGCGACTAACAGCGTTGGCTGGAACATCGCCTCTGCCCAGGTGGTGGTGGCACAACCGGGCCAAGAAACCACATTTACGATCTATGTTCCCGTTATCCTGGTCTTTAGCCACAAGTAGAATGTTATGTATGCGCTGCATGCGCAAGATGGCTTGCAGTCAACACAAACACGATTTGCTCAGAACACCAACTACAAATAGATCGCTATTTCCCTTTTCCGCACTTTGTTTATCTTGAATCCGTGCCAGGAACTCGGACGTGATCTCGGTGATACCTCCCGTCTTGGCCGATTCAACACAACTGCGAATGATACGCATCATAAAAACACGCGGTACCTTGACCAACATCGCGCAATCCTCCTCCGGCCAGTTGAGGACTGAGGACAGATGGGCCTTACGGCAAGCTTTGGCCCGGCCTATTATCGCCCGAGTGGTGGGCAAGGATAAAGGCGAATGCGCGCAGCGATGTGCATTCTCTGGCGTGATCAGGTCAAAGATCTGTTGAACGTTGGCGCGGACGGTTGGACAACAAAAGCCTACGCGGCAGAAACCGAAGCCGGTGCATTCAGTCATGCGCTCGGAACTATCGCTATCGCCGGCGGAGCGATGGAACCGTTGATCGAGGGACAAGACTTGATCTGGGTGTTGATAGATCTGTAATAACCAACGTGGGTGATGAGGTGTACGTAGGAGGGATATATGCATAGACGAAGAACCGTTGGGTTGTTGACATCCTTGGCACTTTTGTGCCTTTTTGTAGGTATCGTACTGGCCCAGGGCTCACCCGCCATCCGCCGCTGGGTATTCGGAGGAGGAACGAGTCATGCCGAGACCGGAGGCAACGTTTCTATCAGCAGTGCGTTTAGTCAGTCCATCGCCGGCACCAGCAGCGGCGGCGATGTCGTCTTGGTGTTCGGTTTCTGGGGTGGGGGAAAGCCGCCGACGGCACTGCCGGGAGATGGTTATGAACCCGATGACATATGTTCTGCAGCCAAGGCCATCTCGACCGATGGCTCGGCTCAGCTACACACATTTCACAAATATGCCGACGAGGATTGGGCGCGCTTTGATGCCCTTGCCGGGCGCACCTATATCATCCAAACGGCCAATCCAGGCGAAGAAGCCGATACCGTGCTCTCGCTCTATGACGGCTGCGTGGGCGGTTCCCTGCTGGGCAGCGACGACAATGCCTTTGGTCGATCGGTGCGCATCGTGTGGACGGCGCTTTCGGCTGGAACCTATTACGTCCAAGTCAGCAACCACGACCCGGCCCAATATGGCCTCAACGCCGGTTATGAGCTATCGGTCAGGCTGCAACAAGCCGGCCTACCGGTAGCAATCGTTGTCGGCGGGCACGACGACGCGTACAGCCTGCAGGCCAATATCGCCCACTGCACCAACCGCGCCTACCAGCTCTTTCGCGAGGGGGGATTGAGCGACGACAACATCTATTACCTCAGCCCCGACGCTCAGTCCGGCCGGGACGATGACGCAACTTCGGCCAACTTGGCATATGCACTTACCACCTGGGCGGCGAGCAAGGCTGGGCCAGGGGTGGCACTGTACGTGTATATGATAGATCACGGCGGTGTAGACACTTTTGTAATCAACGGCAGCAGCGACACGGTGACAGCATCGGAACTGGACGGCTGGTTGAGCAGCCTGGAATCAGCCAGTGGAGCGGACACGATCAATGTGTTTATTGAAGCCTGTCTTTCTGGCAGTTTTGTCGATGGGCTGCACGAAATTTCCAAGCCGGGTCGGGTGATCATTACTTCGGCAGCCAGTGACCAGAATGCCTATGCCTCGTCTGATGGAGCCTACTTTTCTGACGTTTTCTTGACGGCTCTGAGCGAGAGCCAGGACCTATATACCAGCTTCACGGTTGCCCAAGAGGCAGTCGAGGCGACGGGGTTGTGGCAGGAGCCGTGGCTGGATGACAACGGCAACAACACGGGCAACGACAGCAGTGACGGCGATGTGGCGCGGGGACGGGGTCTGGCTGCGTTCTTTGCCGAACGGCCGCCGGTGATCGACACAGTCAGCGTGCCGTCGGTCATCCCCGGGCCGGTGGGAGCTATCCAGGCTGAAGTGCGAGACGACATAGGTGTGTCGAGGGTGTGGGCAGTGCTGTACCCGCCATCCTTTGAAGAGCCGGCGCCGGGCGATATCACGCCGGAACTGGACCTGCCCGAGGTGACGTTGACCGATGGCAATAGCGACGGCACGTACGATGCGACGTACAGCGGCTTTGACGAGAGAGGGTCATATCAGCTGGTGGTCTATGCCGAGGATGGTGCCGGAAAACAAGCTATCCCGCAAAGCGCAACCGTGCGAGTCGGGTACGAGATCTATTTGCCGCTGGTTTTGAACCAGGATTAGCGCTCATTTTTGCTTTGGTCTATGAGGCATGTTACGGCTATTGAGATTGGTTTGTGACCATATTTTTGCGCAAAAACAAGGTGTCAACAAAAACAGCAAAGTAGAAAGGAAAACAAGATGAATAACAGGATCAGGAATATTGGCGTCATTCTCCTTTTGTTAGTATGGGTGTTGACTGCCTTGACGACCAGCACATCTGTTGCTCAAAAACCGGCCGTAGGTCAGGCCGTTGCGCCGGCAGGAGGCACTGGCCCGCAAAGTGTGTTCTATCAGGGATTTATCACCGTAGGAGACGAGCCATACGAGGGTACCGGTTATTTCAAGTTTGCTGTCGTAAACGCGGCAGGTAATGTGACTTATTGGTCGAACAATGCAACGTCGACAAATGGCAGTGAACCCACAGCCGCCGTATCCCTTGGGGTTGAGCAGGGTTACTTTGGGGTTTTGCTTGGTGATACGACGCTGGTCGGAATGAGCCAGGTGCTAGATCCTATGGTCTTTGCCGAGGCGGGCCGCCACCTGCGCGTCTGGTTTGCCGCTTCTGTCTCCGGCCCATTTACGCGGCTCAGTCTTGTACCTATGGCGGCAGTTCCCTATGCAATGAACGCCGATCTTTTGGACGGCTACCACGCTGATGAGCTTTTCTGTACAGGCTCTTTCTCTGGCGGCGATCAAGAAGAGCAACTGACCACCACCGATAAAATTGTTCGCTCGGTGGTGATCGATGCGCCAGCACCGGGTATCGTCATCGTCAACGCGTCGGGATTTGCCGATTTTAACGGCAGCGATCTAGATGCCATAAGCTGTTCGATCACGCCCGAAACCACGGTGGACACAAACTATCAGATGCTGTCATCCGACTTTGGTGCGACGTCTTCCACAAGCCAACTTGCTCCATTTGCGTTGACGCGCGGATTCGATGTCTCAAGCGGCACATATACGTATAACCTGGTCTGTAAATTGGGCACAGCATCAAGTCTGGTAGAAGCACAGGACACAAACATAAATGCGATATTTATTCCGAGTGCTTTGGCCGGGACGTCCTTTATAAGCGAGGGTCAATCCTCTTTGAACGATCAGAATAAGTGAGAGTCTTGTCTCCCCTGGCAAATGACCGATCAAGTTCGCGAAAACTGACCAGCTTGTTCTGCTGCTCGTCGTACAGGCCAAAACGCAAGGCCTCCAGACTCTTGAGCATCGTCAGCGGCTTGACCTCTCGCATCGCCGGGACAGCATCGTAACACCGTTGCAGCGCATAGTTGGGAATGCGCGGCCGCACGTGGTGGATGTGGTGCAGGCCGATGTTACCCGAGAACCACTGTAGTATGGCCGGCAATTTGTAATAGGACGATCCTTCCAACGCCGCCCGCCACGGGTCCCACGCATCGTGACGCGCCCAGTAAATGCTCTCGAAATGGTGCTGGACGTAAAACAGCCATGTACCGGCCAGGGCGCCGATCAAAATGATCGGCAGTTGCACCAGGAGATAGGTACGAAAGCCGATGGTCAGACTGGCCACCACGATGATGGCCGCGAGAGCGAGATTGGTCACGTACACGCTGTAGCACTGTGCGCGTTTGGCTCCCCGGCGATGGAAACGGTGGGCAACCAGGAACATGAACCCCACCTCACTCTCTAGTTCGCTGCAACAGCGCAATCACCGCATCAGCGATCATGTCCCCGGCAGAGGAAGAGAGCATTGAACTGGGACCAAAAGTTGTTTCGTAACCACCACGGTCGAACGCTGCCCGGGTCGGAATATAGCCCACCCGCCCGTTCGCACAGCTTACCACCAGGGCGTGGACCGGACGGGTCAATTCACGGCAGGCTCGCTCTTTGATCTCGAGGCCGAACTCACAAAAATACTCGCCCGGCACGCTGGCCAGGACAACATCCGCCAGGAAAAGGAGCTGGATCTCGACACGATGCGCGCCATCACGCCGGATGCGGTTCACGAGCGCCGGGATGGCCCGATCATAGATCGCCGGGTCGATGAACCGCTGCGCGCCACGCACCAGGCCACTGACCTCGTCCTCCGTCACCAGCCGATAAGGCAGATCCAGCGTGTGCGACACAGCGCCAATCTGCACATCGTCATCAAAAATCATCGTCTCCAGCACCTGCTGAACATCCTCAGCCAAAAGCTGTCCAGCCTGTTCCGCCGGCATGTTTGCGCCACCCTGGCACGGATCGCTGGTGTGCACGTTGCCCGATGCACCGTTAAGAAAGAGCGCAAACGGGAAACCCTTGGCGCGCAATTCGCCGGCCAATACACCCGGAAAGCCGGCATCGATCGCCGTATCGCCGCCGTGGTGCGTGGGATGGCAGGAAAAGTTGATCAACGCGCCAAGCAGGTTACCGTTCTTGTCACGCACGGCGAGGACCGCCACCTCGGGGTCGATCGGGCCCTCGAGACACAGCGCATTGGGATCGTCAAACGTGCCGTGGGTGCGCACCGTGCCATCGCGCATCACCACGCGACGGTTGTGCGCCACCCGCCACTCAAACGTGCGTCCGAACCCGATCTCGGCTTCCTGCAACCGCGCCAGCGCCTCGCCAAACGCCTCGATCACCCTGGAGACCAGCCATGCGGCATAGGTTCCATCTTGAGGTACATCGCCGGCATGGGTCACCGCCGGACCGGCGTGATTGTGCGTGGCGGCTACCATCACTCCGCTGCCAGGGAAATGGTATCGCTCGCTCACACCCTGGCGGATCGCCACCACCTCGGGCCAGGCGATGAACAGCGTGTCCAATTGCACGATGGCAATTTGTGTCTCTGCCGTCCGAAACACGACCACGCGAGCAAAGAGAGGCGACAAGATCTTGTCGCTGACAATGTCTTTTAGCCAGCCGATCTTGTGCGTGCCTAACGGTGGAGTGATATCCACCTCGGCAAAGCCGGCTTGAAACACCATATCAATCTCCTTCGATGCTTCTAGTCTCAGTTCCAATCGTTGTTTTTGAACATCTTGGCTTTTTTTCTATTCCTGGCCAGGAATACGTCTGATTTCTGATATGGGTAGCATATCGCTGGAGAACGGTGGGATCCCAGTCAGAAACATCAAAAGGCGACGAAGGAATGGTGGCATGTCACAAAAAAGACAATGGGTAGCGACTGGCATATTCCTGCTATCTTTTGTATAACAGGTGGCCTTGTAACGTCAAGAGGTATGGTCAGGCCTGTCAAAGCTGATCAACGTTGTACATCACTTTGCTGATGCCCCGAGCCAACAAGCGAGCCACGTCCGGACCATTTGGCGCGCGCAAGGCCATAACGATACAGGTATGGGTGTCGCAGTGTTTTTGCGCCGCCGGGTATTGATGCAGCGCATAATCCACCGCCTGTGCGTGCGGGCATGTCCAGGGGCAGCCCTGCCCGTAGCCGTTTTGGGCCTGGAACACGGTCATCGCCGGCAGGATAAAATGCTGCCAGACCATCGTGGGTACCCCCTCGGCTTTGAATGCCCGAACCAATTTGTCACGAAAAGCGCCGGCGTTGTCCGGACAGCCCAAAGCATCTATGTCAAAACGAATGACATAGTTGTACCAGTTGTGGCCAAACCCGTCCGGCACCACAGGCAAGATCAGCCCGGGCACGCCTTGTAATGCCTGATCCAGAATCTCGGCATTTTCGATCTGCTGCGCCAGAGTGCCGTCCAGCTTGGTCAGCTGCGCTCGGCCAAAAGCCGCCGTCAGGTCATTGTTGCGATACATCCAGCCCATAGCATAAACGTGATAGTCGCGCGCCTGAACCGGTGTGCGCGTCTCGCCAAAAGACCACAACATTTGCGCCTGCTTGAGCAGCGCCTCATCGTCGGTGACAAACATGCCGCCCTCACCCGAGCACAAGCTTTTGTTCTGATTAAAGCTGAACGCCGCGCAATCGCCCCACGTGCCCACCTTGCGTCCTTTGTACGTCGCACCATGCGCCTGGCAGGCATCTTCGATGACCTTGAGGTTGTGTTTTTTGGCGATCTCGAGTACAGGTTCCATATCGACGGCTAACCCGTGCAGGTGAACGACGAGGATGGCCTTGGTTTTGGGCGTGATCGCAGCCTCGATTTTGCTCACATCGATGTTCATCGTCTCGAAATCAATGTCCACAAAGACCGGAATGGCATTGTGCTGCAATATACATGTTGCCGACGACGACCAGGAATAAGCGGGTACGATCACCTCGTCGCCCGCACCGCATCCGCAGGCAAACACACACATATGCAGCGCCGCCGTCCCCGAGTTGGTGGTGATGGCGTAGCGGTTGCCATTCCAGGCCGCAAACTCGTCTTGAAAGGCCACACAGTTCGGGCCAAAGGTGTGCTGATGCCCATCCAGCGAGGCCAGCACCATCTGCCGGTCGATCTCGTCGATCGGAGGCCAGGGTTGGATCATCCCCTCGGGGATCGTCGGCTCCCCGCCGCATATCGCCAGTTTCGCTCCTTTGTTCATTTTCTATCCTTTATTTGATGCACGGCACGTCAATCAACTGATCACACCAACACCCGGGTCGCGAGCCATAAAGCCCTCCCTTGGCTGGGATCTTTGGCCTGCCAACTCTACCACTGTGCGAAAGGGAATCACCAGGCCATAGGGTTTCTGCCGCCTTTACGTCAGCTTGTTGACGGCAAAACGTCATGGAAAAGTGAGGAAAACGTCAAGCCATACCAGCGCAGTTGTGGTATCCTATAGACAATCTTCTCCTCCTTTTGTCGAGGGTCAGAGTCTGGGCAACTCTGGCTCTCTTTTTTTTGCATCCACTATTTTTCCGGAGCGATGGTCCGGTCGGCGGGTGCGGGCCGCTTGACCTCGGTCGGCGGGTTCACTGCCAGTTCGGCCAACACAATTTCGACCGCCTTTTCAAGCTGCGGGTCGCGCCCTGCAATCACCAGCTTGGGCGTCATCTCAACCTCGATGTCGGGAGAGATGCCCACATTTTCGACCTCCCATTCGTTATCCGGGCTAAAAATGGCCATCCTCGGCGCGGTGACCATGCCACCGTCCATCAACACCGGATAGTCATAGATGCCGATCAACCCGCCCCAGGTGCGCTTGCCGACCAACTTGCCCAGGCCGCGCCGCCTGAAAAAGAGCGGCATCGCATCTCCGCCCGACCCGGCGTACTCGTTGACGATCATGACCTTGGGGCCAAAGATGGAAGCGTTGGGCGAGTGAAAGATCTTGCCCTCGCGCGTAGCCCAGTGACACAATAACGGGCGGCCAAGCATATCGATCACGTAATCGGCAACCGATCCGCCGCCATTAAAACGCTCATCAAGCACCACGGCCTGTTTGTCGAGTTGGGAGAAATAGTAACGATTGAAGGAGTGATAGCCTTCGATCGAAGTATTTGTCATATATACATAGGCCACACGCCCGTCCGACAGCTCGTCCACCTTTTTGCGGTTGCTCTCCACCCAGAACCAATGGCGCAACGCCGTTTCACTGTTGATCGGTTTGACCGTCACCGTGCGCGCGTCCTTTTCATCCGTGGAAGGAGAGACAAGCAGTTCTGTCAGGCAACCGGCCGTCTTTTCAAAGAGGCGGTAGATACTGTCGGGCGCACGCAGCGGCTGCCCATTCACAGCCAGAATGACCTCTCCTGCCGACACATTGACTCCCGGCTCGGTGAGCGGCGACCGCAGTTCTGGATGCCAGTTCAAACCGGAATAGATGTGCTTGATATGGTAATAGCCATCGGCGATCTCGAAATCGGCTCCCAGCAGGCCACATTGAACGTGTTCCGGTTGGGGAACATCCCCCCCACCAACGTAGGCGTGACCGGCAACCAATTCCCCCATCATCTCGGCAAAAATAAAGTTCAGGTCACTGCGATGGCCAACGTGGTCGAGGAAAGGCTCGTATTTGGCGCACACTGCATTCCAGTCAACGCCGTGCATGTGGGCATCGTAAAAATAGTCGCGCTGAATGCGGCGCACCTCGTTGAACATTTGCTGCCATTCGGCCCGAGGTTCGACATAGAGTTCCATCCTGGACAGCTTGAGCTTGCCGTCGTTGTTTTCCGGTTTCTTGGCCGTCTCAACGATGGCATAGTCGCCATCCTTTTCGCCCTGGTAGAGCAGCTTTTTGCCATCGGCGCTGAGCCAGTAGCCACGGACTTGCTCCAAAAAGACCTCGTCCTTGCGCTCTTCCAGATCAAAGGTGCGCAAGTGATAGAGCAGCGGCTTGCGCGAATCAAACTGGTGCGGCAGCAGCTCCAGATAGAACAGTTTGTTCTCGCCCGCTTGCAACGCGTCATAATCGCGTGCCGGGACGGGCAAGGCGAGGATGCGCTGGCCCAGGTTCTCCAGGTCGATTTTGACCTCGATAGGCTTTTTCTCCGTATCCTCTTTTTTCTCTTCACCTTTGTCGTTCTCGTTCGTTTTCTCTTTTTCCTCGGTCGATTCCTCTTTTTCGGCTTCTTCATCGCTCTCGGGCGCCAGCGGCGAGGGATCGTCCTTGCTCAACACGGCGACGTAGAGACTGCGGGAGATCGGCCGTTCATAAGAAGACATATCCAGCCAGCCCGTGTTCAGACCATAATTGACACTGGCTGTAAAAAACAGGTACTTGCCATCGGGGCTGAAACAAACCGAGGTGGTATCGCTCAACCCGTCTGTCACCTGGTGAGTTTCGCCGCTGGACAGCTCGTAGAGAAACACGGCACGAATGTGGGTATTCAGCCGCTTGGTATAGGCAATCCACTTGCTGTCGGGCGACCAAGCCGGGTCAAGGGTGCGATCTGGGTGATCGTAGCCATCCTTGTCGATGTAAACCGGCGTTTTTGTATCGAGGTCGATAGTGTACAGGTTGAGAGCCTTGTCGGTATAGACGATCTTGGTGCTGTCGGGCGACCAAATCGGAGAATAAAAAAACGTCTTTTTACCTAACGAGATGAACGTTTTCTCTTTGAGCCCGGTTTGATCCGCAATCACCAGCTCGTATTCGCCGCTGGCATCGGAAAAATAGGCGATCCGCTGTCCATCGGGCGACCAGGCCGGGTCGCGTTCGTGCACGCCAGGGGTGCGGGTCAGGTTGCGGATATCGCCTTTTTTAGCCGGGACGGTCAAGATTTCGCCTCGCACCTCGAACACGGCTCGCGCGCCCGTTGGCGATAACCCCGCCTTGCGGATTGCCTTGGCCCCTCTTTGATAGTGCGGCCGGGTGAATGGCAGATCGGCCGCCACCCGAATTTTGAGCGGGGTGCCGGCCCCGGCTGCCGGATCATAAATATGGATCCGGCCGGCTTGTTCATATGCCAGGACGCCGGCGCCGGACGTCAAGGAACGGATGTCAAAGTCGTCATGGTGGGTCAGTTGTTTCACGAATTGCGACTGCGGATCGTAGCCAAAGAGATTCACCGTATGGTTGCGGTCGGACAGGAAATAAACGGTGTCGCCCATCCAGCAAGGAAAGGTGTCGCTGGCGTTCGAATGCGGGATCTCGACGATATCCTGCGTGGCGAAATCAAAAACCCAGATCACGGGTGTCATTCCGCCCCGATAGCGCTTCCACGACCAGAACGGTTCGGGAATGCGTGTATAGGCGAGCTGGCTGCCATCGGGCGAGTAAGCGCCGCGTTCTGCCATCGGCAACGGCAACGGTTCGGGAAAGCCCCCCTCGATCGGCACCGTGTAGAGCCGTTTGTAACGAAGTGTGGACGTATCGCGCGAAGAGGCAAAGAGCACGTGCTGCCCGTCGGGCGTCCAGCCGCGCACCCAGTCCGCTCCTGGGTGGTAGGTCAGCCGGCGAGGAGAACCACCCTCACTGGGAATCGTGTACACGCAGGTATTGCCATCATAGTTGCCCGAGAAAGCGATCCACTGCCCGTCCGGCGAAAACATGGGGGTTGATTTTTCGCCCTCGTGTACGGTCAGCCGGCGAGGCGTGCCACCGTCGCGGTCGGCAATCCAGATATCGCCGGCATACAAAAAGGCCACGTGCTCGGCGCTAACGGTGGGTTGTTTCAATAACAGGGTTTCCGATTGCTCGGTGACAGACATGGTTCAGACCTCCGTGTATAGTATGTTGTGAAGAAAAAGCAAGGCACGTGCCACGGCCATAACTGGCTGCACAGATTGTATGTCCGTTGGCCGCAAAATGCAAAAAGGGTTAAAAACCAACATCACTTTTGATCGCGCACTAGTTTGCCGGCGTCCCACGCCCCGGCAAACCGTTCGCCCAGTTTCCAATAGCTCCGATCGTTCATCACGAACAGGATCGGCTGCACGCGAGCAAAATCGACCGCGCCATCGACCAGGCAGTCCTCGTCGCAATGGGTCTCAACTACCTCACCCACGAACACGTCGTGGGTGGAAAAATCGATGGTCTGGATCAACCGGCATTCCATGTTGAGCGGGCAGGCACGGATCATGGGCGCCGTTTCCAGAACCCCGTAAAAACACTCAAACAGCGCGGACTTGTCCACGTCTTTGCCCGATACCAGCCCACAGTAATCGGTCTCCCGGACCATATCCACAGAAGGGATATTGACACTAAAGGTGCCGTTTGCTTTGATCCCGGCGTTGGTGTAATGCCGCTTGTTCATACTCAATGAAACGTGCCCAAGTGCCATCACCCCGACGTGAGCAATGGCGATGTAATTGGGCTTGCCGTCGACGTTGGCGCCCACCAGCGTGGTCGGCAGCGGATACAAACAGTTTTTGGCTCCCAGTGTTGTTTTCATTCGTTTCCTCCCGTCCTGATGCCAGGCAATGTGCGTGCTTTGTTATCCACCTGTTGCTTTCTCCACTCCCATGATGGGCCACAAGCCAATGAAGGCGAGTGCAACCAGCGTAAACAAGGTGACCAAGAAGCATATCACCCCTCCGACCGACCACAAGAACACCGCATCCAGCGCCAGAACAAGCAGCATCGGCACCCCGATAAGCGCGCGCCAGCTCCGCAGAGGACGCCTGCCACTCATAATCCCTTCCTCACGCTCCGAAAGCGCCACGACCAATCCGACTGCCCACACAATGAGCCAGAGAATCGTTTGCAATCCACAAAACCTGATCCCAATGCGCGACAGCAAGTGGGCGCCGTAAACGGCCGGAACCAGGGCGTATATGCCAGTGATAAACACTGGCGCAAAACCGCTGCCCCTGCGGATGGCAGCGGCAATGCCCCACACCGGCAAGGCAAGAAAACCCAGATAGATCAGCCGGACTACGGAATTCCATATCACAAGAACAATGAAAATCGCGATCTGAAACCAGCCCAAGAGTGTCTGGATGAGCTTGGCATCGAGTACAAAGGGATCGCCAACCATAGCCTGGAGATCGCTCAACTTGATGCTGTCCAATCCGCCCTCATCAAGGCTGTACACCTCGGTCTTTGTGAGCAAAAAGCCCGAATTGTACCGCCCGGAGAGGAGATTGGATGGCGTGTATTCGCCGGTCGTATCGAGAATCAAGATGCTGTCATCGAACTCTCTGACAAATGGATTCATACCATGAATCGTGGCTTGCCCACGGCTGATGGTGATCTCGGGAAACCCGCCGGACGAAAAGGCCTGCTCGATCTCGTTTCGCAGGGTTCCAAAGCTCCGAAACGCCGAAAGGATCTGTACCACTGTGATTGCCAGCGCAAAGAGAAAGAAAAAGCCAACCGCGCCCGCCACGCGACGACGTCCGGTGTGAAAGTAGAACGCCGGGCTGATGCAAGGCAGGACGAATCCTGCACCGTACAATTCGAGCAACGAGGGGGACGGCAGCGACACAGGTTGGACAGGCAATGCGACGGGCTGAATTTGGCCTGGGGCGGCTAATTCCAAATCAACAGACTCTGATTGAGCGAACCGCTGCAAATGTCGTCGTGCGACGACGTTGTCGGGGTTGATCGCTATCACTCGCTCAAGGCACTTTTGCTCTTTAGCGGGATCGTCCACGATGGCGGAAAGCCACAGCCAGGCAATCTCGTTACGCGCATTGATTTGAATAACTTGTAACAGATGCTTTTGGGCTGCCGCTTTATCTCCCTGCCGGATCGCTTCCTGTGCCAACTGTAGTATCTGGGTTTCGTCCATTTTACTTTCCTTTATGTTACAGAACCCGTTTCTCAAGTTGCTGCACATCGTCTGCGTAAGCAGCATAGTCGGCCAAAAAACGTGACAATCTTTCTACCAGATCGTCCTTTGCGATTTCACCCCGGCTGGTCATCTCACGACAACGATCGAGATCGCTCAATTGCACGCGCAAACCTTTGTCCAGGTGTTCTTCTTCGTTGAGCAAGCGCAAGCCCATCACGATCTCTGGCGCCCGACTGGCATCTTGATCCAGCAGCATCCCGGCGCGGGCAAACAACAACTTGAGCGGCAGATCGTAATCCGCCTTGTATTCATAGCTGCTCAACAGCCAGATGATCTCACTGTACGGTCGATTCATCGACAGCGACAATTCCATGATCTCAGGTTGGGGAATGGGCTGGCGCATAATCTCGCTGTCCGCCCATGCAATCAAGGTCTGTTTGTCGACAAGCCCCGTAACCAATCCCATACGAAAATAGCTGAATACGTTCAAGTCAGAACCCCAATTGCTTGTTCACCTGGTTGCGCAAAGGCAGATCGCCGTCAAGGAAGCGCTTGAGATTCTCGCGGAAAATGTCGAGGATGTATCGCCCCTCAAACTGGGTGCCTCCGGCGATGTGGGGTGTCATCAACAGATTGTCCAGATCCCACAGTTCGCTGTCCGCCGGCAGTGGCTCGGGCTTGAACACGTCGAGCGCGGCTGCGGCCAGACGCCCGTCGCGCAGCATCTGGGCCAGCGCGGCCTGGTCAATGATCCCGCCCCGCGAGATACCGACCAACATCGCACCGGGTTTCATCAACGCCAGTTGCTCGGCGCCGAGCATACCTTGCGTCTGCGGCGTATAGGGCACCGTGACCACGACGTAATCCGATTCGCGCAGCAGGTCTTCGAGGCGATCCAGGCCCCACAGCTCGCTGACGGTGTCCGGTTTGTTGGTGGGATACAGGTCAAGGGCAATGATCCGCATCTCAAAGGCCTGGGCGCGTGCAGCGAGGGCACGCCCCACCGCGCCAAAGCCGACAATGCCCATCGTGCTGCCC
>JAFGJF010000147.1 GCA_016929205.1 Anaerolineae bacterium | reverse complement strand
GTTGCAGGATGTATGGGTACAGGGTGAAATATCAAACTGGAACCGTTCCAGGTCAGGGCATTGCTACCTGACCCTCAAAGACAGTGAGGCTGCAATCCGCGCTGTGATCTGGCGCACCCTCGCCGATCGACTCGTGTTCAGACCTCAGGATGGGCAGTTCGTACTGGCCCATGGACGCGTGTCGGTATACGAACCCCAAGGGCAATATCAACTCTATGTCGATCGCCTGCAACCGATGGGTCAAGGCGCGCTGTATCTGGAATTTGAAGCCCTCAAGACGCGCCTGGCAGCCGAAGGACTCTTTGACAGCGACCGCAAACGGCAGCTTCCGGTCTGGCCGGACAGCATCGGCGTCGTGACGTCGCCTACCGCTGCCGCACTTCGCGATGTGCTCAATGTGCTGGGACGCCGCTGGCCGCTGGCACAGGTCCTTCTTTCGCCAACGCTGGTGCAAGGCACCAACGCGCCCTCGCAAATCATCGCTGCTCTGGAAACATTGTATCATCGCAACGATATTGATTTGATCATCATTACCCGGGGCGGCGGTTCGATCGAAGATCTGTGGGCATTCAACGACGAGCGCCTGGCACGAACAATCGCCCGCTCGCCCGTGCCGGTCATTTCCGGCATAGGACACGAAATCGATTTCACCATCGCCGATTTTGTTGCCGATGTCCGCGCGCCGACACCTTCTGCGGCTGCCGAGATCGCCGTGCCAGATCAGATTGAGGCCCGAGGACAGTTAATGGCATTGTCTATGGCCCTTACCCAGATAACCAGACAGAGAATAGGTGACTTGGATCGTGAGCTGAACGTCACGCGACAGCGATTGACGAGCCTGTCACCGGCCGCGCACATCGAACAGGGACGGCAGCGCATTGATGATCTGGTGCGGCGCCAGGACCGGGCCCTGAGACACACTTTGACGTTGAACAACACACAATTGGCCGGATTGGCCCGCCGGCTTGAAGGATTGAACCCGTATGCAACGCTCGATCGAGGCTATGCCATCGTTCGCGACCAGGATGGCCAAATTGTGTTCAAAACAAAGCAAGCGGTGCCGGGAAAACCGCTCCAGGTCCGCGTATCTGACGGCACATTTTCAGCGCGCGTCGAGTCATGATAAACCAAATACACACTACAAACTTGGAGAGCCTATGCAAGATTTACCTTTTGAAGCTGCATTTGAAGAACTGACCGAGGTTGTTCAACAACTCGAAGAAGGTGGCCTGACTTTGGAAGAGATGATCTCACTTTACGAGCGTGGGCAAGCGTTGGCCGGTCACTGTCAAGAACAACTGGACCGGGCCGAACTGCGCGTCACCCAGTTAACAGAGGACAACCAGAACTCGCAATGATCGATTTGTTAACCAATCCGATCCTGATCTATTCAGCCATTGCCTTTGCGTGCGCTCAGGTGCTCAAAATCCTCATTCACTATCTCAGAACCCACAAGATTGATTGGCACTTGCTGATCTCAACCGGAGGCATGCCCAGTTCTCACGCAGCCTATGTCTGTTCTGCGGCGACGGCTGTTGCTTTTAGAGAGGGGCTAAACTCGTCGCTTTTTGCTCTGTCGGTCGTGGTTGCCATCATCATTATGGTGGACGCAGCAGGTTTGCGCCGTGCAGCGGGCAACCACGCCACCGTGCTTAATCAGATCATCGAGGAGTTGTTCCAGGGACATCCGATCAGTGACGAAAAACTCAAAGAGCTGCTCGGCCATACTCCGACCCAGGTCGTCCTGGGTGCATTATTGGGGGTGCTCTGCTCATTGATTGGCATGGTGTGGTTCTGGAATGGCCAAGCGTGAATGATGCTGGGATTGCAAGGTTTTCTCCTGGTCTGCCTGCTGTGGGGAGGGCTCTATACCCTGATCTACTGGCTCGGTCGCCGTCGAACGCTGCGTTTTGATCTGCACCGCGATGTCCTGGCCGTGGGCGCACTTGTTCTGGCGGTGATCGCTTTCTTTTGGCCCCTCTTTTTTACCAAGAGCTGGATCCCCAAAGGCGGAGGGGATCTCTCGTCCTTTATCTATCCCATTTATGCCTTTGCCGCACGCTGGCTCAAGCGCGGCGTGGTGCCCCTGTGGAACCCGCACCTGTATATGGGCATGCCCTTTGCTGCCGACAATCAGTCTGGATTGTTTTATCCGATCAATCTCGTTTTCTTTTTGCTGACGCCTGAATTAACCTACCAGATAGTCGAATGGATGGCCGTCTTGCACGTCCTGCTTGCCGGGCTGTTCACGTATCTGCTTTTGCGCGACCTGCCCTCGGCGCGCACTGCCGATGCCCGCACCAAGATAATGCCGATTGGCCGCATCGCCGCTGTTGCCGGTGCCGTAACCTATATGTTCAGCGATCTGTTTATCGTACATCTTGGCAATCTAAACATCATTGCCACAGCCACCTGGCTGCCTTTGGCTTTGCTTTGTTTTCGACGAGCGCTGCTTTACCCAAGCTGGACCTGGACAGGCTGGAGCGGCATCGTACTGGGCATCGCCGCGCTGGTCGGGCACGCCCAGATGTTTTTGTATGTAGGTATGTCACTGGGGTTGTATTGCCTGTTTCGGGTGGCCGGCTCTTGGAAAGCAGGCTGGAAAACAAACCTGGCACACTTGAGCAAACTGGCGCTGACAGGCACGATCGCCTTTGGGCTGGCTGCGCTGGCCCTGATCCCGGCATTTGATCTACCCAAATACACGGTCCGCGCCGAAATGACCTACCCTCAAGCCAGTGAATTTGCCATTCCCCCGGCAGGCCTGATCAGCCTGTTCGCGCCGGGCTTTTTCGGACGGGGAACCGGCCCATTTTGGGGCCCATGGCTGCGAACCGAGATGGGATACGTCGGCGTGCTGCCGCTCATGCTGTCCGTGGTTGCGATTGCCCTGGCATTCCGCCGCGTTCCCGTTATCAAGTTCTGGCTGATGTTGGGATCGCTCGGTTTTCTGATCGCGATGGGATCGTACACGGCACTGCACGGTTGGACCTATGCCCTGTTCCCATTCTTCAGACAGTTGCGCGTTCCGGCCCGGGCGATCTTTCTCTTTGATTTTGCCATTGCCGCTCTCGCTGCCTTTGGATTGGATCTGCTGCTGCGCCCGATGCCTCGCCCGATGCGTCACACCATGCACCTGCTCAATCGATATTTTGTGTGGATCGTTGGC
>JAFGJF010000019.1 GCA_016929205.1 Anaerolineae bacterium | reverse complement strand
TGTGACGGCGCCAGCCAAACGCTGGAATACGCCTACTGCGACTGGTGCCTGGCACAGATGGCCGAGGCGACGGGCAAGACGGGCGACGCGAGGGTGTTTCTGCACCGCGCCAGCAACTATCGCAATCTTTACGACGCCGGGAGCGGCTTTATGCGGCCGCGGCTGATGGACGGCTCCTGGCTCGAGGATTTCGATCCGATGTCGCCCCAGGGCTGGTGCGAGGGCAATGGCTGGCAGTATTTGTGGCACGTACCCCACGACGTGGCAGGATTGATCGAGCTGATCGGCGGCCGCGAACGGTTTGTGCAGCGCTTGAACGAGGTTATGGAAAAAGCGGCAGAGCACGATTTTATCGCCCCGCACGGCAAGCATCACCTCAACGTCCTGGACTATGGCAACCAGCCGTCGACCTATATCGCCCATTTGTTCAATTATGCCGGCGCGCCATGGCTCACGCAAAAGTGGGTGCGCCGGATTATGGAACAGGTCAAGAGCGACGTCACGCCTTACGGCGGTTACGGGGGCGACGAAGACCAGGGACAGATGGGCGCGCTGAACGTGCTCATGGCGATCGGGCTGTTCAGCGTGAACGGCGGGTGCAGCCGGGAGCCGTTCTACGAGATCACCGGCCCGATCTTTGAGCGGATCGTCATCCATCTCGACCCGGCCTATTATGCCGGGAAAACATTCGAGATCGAGGCTGAAAACGCCTCCCCGGACAACGTGTACATCCAGTCGGCCAGCCTGAACGGCAAGCCGCTGCACGGGCCGTGGTTTACCCATCGCGACCTGGTTCAAGGCGGCGTGCTCAAGCTCGTTCTCGGCCCAAAACCCAATACGCAGTGGGGCAGCCGCCCTGAACACGCGCCGCCGTCGATGAGTGCGGCACACGCGTAACGCACTGGACATCTTGATGCCCGGCATGCCGATTCTAAAAACCAAGCTCACTGTTCCGCCTGCCCGTCACCGGCTCGTCTCGCGCCCACGGCTGATCGAATGCCTGGAGCACAGCTTCCGGCCGGCAAATAAACTGGCCCGCTTGTGTGCAATCAATGTCAACAGAACCTAGCGGATTTCCCGATCCTGTTAAGAATACTATTTCATCAAGAGATTCGAATCAGAATTACACCAGAGGTAGGCCTGAGACGAGTCACCCGGATGCTGTGAGCGGTGATCGTGCAGCAGGATCGGAGAGGTTGCTTGAAACTCTCGATAGTGATACAATTACGACCTATGCGTTCGACACATCCTATCGAGGTTGATACATGGACTCTTTTGAGAAAACTGGCATTCGCTGGGCGCTGCTCATTATCTTGATTGTCGCCGCTGGATTGCGGTTATACGAGTTGAACTGGGATGAGGGACAACACGCCCACCCCGACGAACGCTGGATCGCGATGGTTGCCCCGACGATCACCTGGCCTGACGACGGGGCAGACCTCTTTGATCCGCGCCGCTCGACGCTCAATCCGTTGTGGGTGCCTGATGGGCAGGGAGGAGGCCAGGTTCGCAATTTTGCCTACGGTCATTTTCCACTCTACTTGCATTCGCTGTTCGGTCACACTTTGGCTGCCCTGGGCAAGTCATTGACCAAGCTGGGTTCCAACTACCAGGACACAGCCTACGACTTGCAAAGCCTGGGCGAATATGGCGGCATTACCCTGGTTGGGCGCATCCTATCCGTATTCTGTGACCTGGGTACCATCTACCTGGTTTACCTGCTGGGCAAGCGAATTTACGATCAGCGCGTCGGCCTGCTGGGCGCAGCGTTGGTGGCCTTTGCTGTGTCGCACATTCAACTGTCCCATTTTGCCACCTTTGACGTAATGACCACGTTTTTCATCACCTTGTCTGTGTACGGGTCTGTCTGCGTCATCCAGGCCAAAAGAGAGAACCTCTGGCCGACGCTTTGGGCCGGCGCGGCTGCCGGCCTGGCCGTCGCGTCCAAATTCAGCGCCGCGCCGCTGGTCCTGGTGCTGATTGTGGCTCAGATCATCCGTGCCGCACGCCACAGAGACCAACAAGCGCGAGGCGCGACCCGGCACGTACTGCAAGATGCCGTGCCGCACATCCTGATCAGTCTGTGCGTGACCCTGTTAGCCTTTTTCGTCGCTTCGCCCTTTGCGATCATTGATTTCAAACTCTACCTTAAACAAATTGTCGATCAAGGTGGTATGGTGCGCGGCACTGCCGATTGGCCCTTTACGCGTCAGTATCGCAACACGACACCCTTTCTCTACCAGATTACACAACAGGTGCGCTGGGGATTGGGTTGGCCGTTGGGCATCATTGCCTTTGCCGGCTTTGGCTGGACCGTCCTGCGCCAGTTCCGCCGCCCCTGGATGGAAGAATGGATCTTGTTGGGGTGGGCACTCCCCTATTTTATCCTGACCGGCTCGTTTATGGTCAAGTTTATGCGTTATATGCTGCCCTTGCTGCCTTTGTTTATCTTGATGGGCGCGGCAATGGTAGAGCAGATCAGCAAATGGGCAAACAGCAAACTGCAAATGGCAGACGGCGACAAAGGGATCGGCGATCGGGTCAGGTTCGCCATCCACCAACTGCTGTCTGTCATTCCTCATCTTGTTTTGCTGGCCGCGCTCTTGTGGTCACTGGCGTTTATGTGGATGTACGCACAGGAGCATCCCTGGATCCAGGCCTCCAAATGGATATACCAAAACGTGCCCGACGGCACCATCATCGCCGTCGAACACTGGGACGATCATTTGCCGCTCTCGCTGCCCATCGACTATGCCAATCCCGGCGCACACAGTTACCGGCACGTTGAACTGCCCATGTACGAACCGGACAATTACGACAAATACGACCTGATTCGCAGCCGCCTGCGTGAGGCAGACTATATCATTCTCTCGACCAACCGCCTTTACCGCACCATCCCCCGCCTGCCGGAACGCTACCCAATCAGCACCGAGTTTTATCGTTTGTTGTTTGCGGGCGAGTTGGGCTTTGCACGCGTGGCCGAATTTACGGCTTATCCCGGCTTGTTTGGAATCGAGATCGTGGACGATGACGCCGACGAGAGTTTCACCGTCTATGACCACCCCAAGCCGGTCGTCTTTCGCCGCGAGCGCGATCTGGGCGATCTCGAGTGGGATCAGCTCTTCGCCAACGCCTTGGTCACACCACCTGTGTTGGAGCAAGAGCGAGATCCCGAGTTCGCCCTGTTTGACCGTCCGGAACCAGAAGAGGGGCAAGAAGAACGGACGCTGCTGCTCGACGTGCCGGTGGGTGAGCTGCCCGTCGTCGCCGACTTTGGCTGGAATC
>JAFGJF010000146.1 GCA_016929205.1 Anaerolineae bacterium | reverse complement strand
TTTTTGGTACCCTGGGTCAATGGGGGGCGGTACGACTTTATGAGACTTTGTTAATGTGCAACCGGTATGACTTTACGAGACTCAACAGGCGCAAGGATTTTACGATCAAAGATGAGGAATGGCTGGGTTCTTCTCACTCCATCTAGCTACCCAACAGTTTATGAGTAGTTTGTCATGGCAAGGCATGCATCACTAGACAACGTGAATTCGTGAAGCAACGGCCTCACACCGCGTGCACCCGGTGGACGGGATTCGCTGTGTCAGAAAAGTTGAGACACGCGCACCCATCCTTGACATCTCTTCTCCTTTATGCTATTCTTACTGGCGTACAATCGGCGTGAGCGGCGGCCGCGCATACACCAACGGATTCTCGATTCCGCCCAAGCGCGCAATGTCGGATTGGTGGAATCTTTTATGGAGGAGTATCTGTCGAGGACAATCCAACCGCTGAATCGGAAGAAAGGAAACGAAATGGCTGAACGAACGAGAGGCGGACACGTCCCTTCGCTTCGGGAATTGAAACGGACCGCATTGAACCTCCGCGAGCACGTGGTCCGGATGATCGGCGTGGGAAAGGCGGGCCACCTTGGCGGATCATGCTCGCTCGCCGAGATCGCAACCGCGCTGTACTTTTATGCCATGCGCTTCGATCCCAAGAATATCCAGGATCCAGATCGGGACCGGTTGGTCCTGAGCAAAGGCCATGCGGTGCTGATCCAGTATGCTGCCCTGATGGAGCTCGGCGTGATCCCGCTCTCGGAGAGGGAAAAGGTAAAGACAATTGAGGGCTTGCTCCAGGGGCATCCCGATATGGAAAAGACGCCCGGAATTGAGGCGGTCACCGGCTCGCTGGGACAGGGGCTGTCGATCGGCGTAGGGATGGCACTTGCGCTACGCCTGGACAGGCGTCCCTCCCGTGTGTTTGTGATCATGGGCGATGGCGAACTGGCGGAAGGCCAGCTTTGGGAGGCGGCGATGGCGGCGGCGCGATTTGGGCTCGATCGTATAACCGGCCTCGTCGACCGGAATGGGCTCCAGGCGACTGGCCCAACCCGGGAAGTGTTCGACATTCCGAATTTCGAAGACAAATGGAAGGCCTTCGGTTGGAACGTTCTTTCCGTGAATGGCCATGACATCAAAGCCGTGCTGCAAGCATTGGAGCAGGCCGCAGAGATGAAAGGGGCGCCGACCGTGATCATTGCTGATACGGTCAAAGGCAAAGGTATTTCGTTCGCGGAGAATGATGCGGCTTTTCATAACGGGATCTTGAGCCAGGAACAATTCGCTGTGGCGCTGGCCGAGTTGCAGGCCGCGCGCCTGGCGCTTTCTTAAGGGAGGATCACAATGGCAATTTCACCAAACCCCCGCGCGGCATACGGCGAAGCCCTCGTTGCCCTGGGAAAGAAAGATGCCCGCGTCGTTGCTCTCGAGGCCGACCTGAGCAAGTCCACTCATTCCATCCTGTTCAAGGCTGCGTTTCCAGACCGGCATTTCGAGATGGGCATCGCCGAGCAGAACATGGTTTCCACCGCGGCAGGGCTGGCGCTGGCGGGAAAAATACCTTTTGTACACTCTTTTGCCGTGTTTGCCTCCGGGCGCGCGTACGACCAGCTGCGCAATTCGGTCTGTATCCCGAACCTCAACGTCCGGATCTGCGGCTCTAGCGCCGGACTGTCCGATTTCGGGGACGGCAAAACCCACCAGGCTGTGGAAGATGTGGCCCTCATGCGAGCCCTGCCGAATATGAGCGTGGTTTCCCCGGCGGATTCGGCGGAACTGACGGCGATGATGGAGCAACTGCTCGATTGGCAAGGCCCCGTATATATCCGCGTCAGTCGCAACGATCTCCCCTTCACCGTTCCCATCGATCCCGCCTACAAAATTGGCGACGTCGTACAAGTGCACGAGGGCACGGAGGCCGCGATCTTTGCTTCCGGCAGCATGGTATCCCGGGCATTGGCCGCAGCCCAGACGCTGGCGAAAAAAGGCGTCTCCGCCCGCGTGCTCAATGTGGGGACGCTCAAACCCCTGGACCGGGAGGCGGTCATACGATTCGCCAGGGATATGCGGGCGATCGTCACGGCGGAAGAGCATTCCGTCATTGGCGGGCTCGGAGCGGCCGTGCTCGAAGCCCTACGCTCCGTCCAGCACGCGCCGGTTGAATTTGTCGGTATTCGCGACAGCTTTGGTCTGTCGGCGGAAAACTATGAAGCCATCCTTGGGCATTTTGGTCTCACTGCTGAGGCGATTGCCTCGGCGGTGCTACACATTCTGGAGGCAAACGCATGAAAATCGGATTCATTGGTCTTGGCATCATGGGCAAACCCATGGCCAAAAACCTCATAGCGGCTGGCCATGAGCTGGTCGTGTGTGACCTCAACGCGGCTCCGGTGCAGGAGCTGGTTGGAATGGGAGCCAGGGCGGCCGCTGCGCCCATGGAGGTGGCCGCCCAATGCAGGCTGGTCATCACCATGCTCCCCAATTCGCCGCATGTGAAGGAAGTGGCGCTTGGGGCGAACGGGGTGATTTACGGCGCTCAAGCCGGAGACATATTGGTGGATATGAGCTCCATCGCGCCGCGCGCGGCACAGGATGTCGCCGCCGAGCTGGCTAAAAAGGGGATCGATATGATCGATGCGCCGGTTTCGGGTGGCGAGCCAAAGGCTGTCGACGGCACCCTCGCCATCATGGCCGGTGGCAAGCCGGACGTTTTCGACAAGGTAAAGCCGCTGCTGCTCCAGATGGGCTCGAGCGCGGTGCGCTGCGGCGATATCGGTGCAGGAAATGTCGTCAAGCTTGCCAACCAGATCATCGTGGCGCTCAACATCGCAGCCATGTCGGAGGCGTTTGTCTTGGCGGCGAAAGCTGGCGTCGATCCGCAAGCCGTGTTTTCCGCAATCCAGGGCGGCCTGGCGGGGAGCACCGTCCTCAATGCCAAGGCTCCTATGGTCCTCGCCGGCAACTACAAGCCCGGCTTCCGGATCGAGCTGCACATTAAAGACCTGCAGAACGCGTTGGATACCGCCCACGAACTCGGCGTTCCTATTCCGCTCACCAGTTCTATTATGGAGATCATGCAGGCCTTGCGCGTGGATGGTAAACAGAAGGACGACCACGGCGGCGTGATCCAATTCTATGAAAAGCTCGCGGGGGTCAAGGTCCGCGCGGGCGGAGAGACAGCGTGACCGGGCGCCTGGCGGGCAAGACAGCGCTGGTGACGGGGGCGGCGCAGGGACTGGGTGCCGAAATCGCCCGTCGGTTTTGTCAAGAGGGTGCGTTTGTCTTTGTCTGCGATATAAACCAGGAGGCGGGCAGAGAAACTGTACGGGATATCCAAGGCGACGGCGATGGCGGCAGCGCGGAATTCCTCTTGTTGGACGTGACGGTGGAGGAGAGCTGGAAGGCGGCGCTCGCGGCGGTCGTTCGGAAAGCGAGCAGGCTGGATGTGCTGGTAAACAACGCCGGCGTCAACATCCGCAAGGATATCGAGCAGATGGATGTCACTTCGCTTGACCAGATGATCGCCGTCAACGTCAAGGGCCCGTTTCTCGGAATCAAGCACGTCTTGCCCATCATGCGGAACGCTGGCGGCGGGGTCATCCTCAACATGTCCTCGGTCTGCGGGCTTGTCGGTCACAGGTACACAAACGAAACCTATGTGATGACCAAGGGCGCACTGACGCTACTCACCAAGTCGATCGCCGTCCGCTATGCCAAGGACAACATTCGCTGCAATTCGGTGCACCCCAGTACCGTGGACACGCCCCTGGTGCAGCAGCTCCTTCAGGATCCCGCGCGCCGGGCCGAACGCTACGGCGAAGTGCCCCTGGGCCGGCTGGCTACCGCTGCCGGTGTCGCTTCGGCGTTCGTCTACCTCGCGAGCGACGAGGCCGCTTTCATCAATGGCGTCTCTTTTCCCGTGGACGGGGGCGTTACGGCAGGGTAGGGTTGTCAGCCCAGGGGAGCTGAACCGGAATTGATTATAGGCTGCCCAACACCGGCGTCTTGCAGGGCCAGCACTCAGTTGCTGGCCTTTTTGTTGCCAGGCGAGTGCTCTCAGCACCCAGCCATCCTTGTTCAAAGGGGCCAGCAGATGGTTGCTGGCTTTTTTCTTTGTCTCCGCGCCCGCAATCACCCCAAAACATAGTAAAGGATCGATTTGTTATCAAACACCGCTTGCCCTTGCAGTTACTTGGGTGATCCCATGCATGAATGCTCCTGCTCGATCCATCAAATAATCTCAAACTGGGTATTGAGTTCGAACTCAATTTGTGGTATGATAGGTACATAGATCCACTAGAATAACATCACAGCCCTCATAGCGCTCGCAGTTGACCGAGGAGGGTTCATCGATAGCAGCCGATCACGACCTGGAAATGATCCCGGTAGGTGATGGGCTGTTTTTGTGTGGGCAAGTTTTTGTCCTCTATTTTCCCAATCGATCACACAAGAAAGGAGAGCACGAGATGTCGATCGAAGAAAACAAGGCCATCGTCAGGCGCTGGAATGATGAGATCATTAACAAAGGAAATGTGGACATTGTCGACGAACTGGCTGCTGCAAACTATGTCAACCACGCCGATGGATCTGACCGAGAAGGGTTCAAACGATATTGGAAAGCGGTTGGTGCTGCGTTTTCCAACGGTAACATTGCCATCGAGGATTTGTTCGCTGAAGGTGACAAGGTTGTCATCCGTTGGATGATACGGGCAACGCATACTGGAGAGTACTTGGGCGTTCCCGCGACTGGCAAAAAGATGGAAATGGCAGGCATCAGCATCTACCGTATTGCAAATGGCAAAATTGTCCAAGATTGGTCTGTTTCTGACCAGCTTGGCATGATGCAGCAACTCGGTCTCGTCCCGTCGATGGGATAGAAAGGGTCATTACAGAGCGACATAGCGCAGTCAGATACAATAGAAGAAATCGCCGAATTCTGGGATGCACACAGCCTGGATGATTATTGGGAAAAGACACACCAGGTTACGGTTGAAGTTAGGACCAAGCGACATTGAACCCGCTAATTCAGTACCCTCATATCCCTCACTGTTTCAGTGATTCGATCAGGTGCAGAAATCTTGTTTGACAAGGCCCCGACTTTATGATATACTCTTTTTAGTTTATTATTCCAAGGTAACGATGGTCACCTTGTTTTCAACAAAGAGGATACAATGAGCAACAGGATCTGGGTTGAAACCGACGAGGTTTTGCAGCGGCACTAGCGTTGTCTGCTTGCCATTCATCCATACTGCATCCTGTTTGAAGCATCTATGTGCTTCAAGTACGAATCTGTCAATGGACCGTGGGCGACGCTTGTTCCCACGGTTTTTTATATGCAAATCAGTTGACACCTGTTTTTTGCTTGACCATCCAGCCGTGGGTTTGCCAAACACCCGCGGCTTTTTTTGTGGTATAGAGAAGTAAAGGAGCGTACAATGTTGAACATCAAATGTTTTCACTGCGGCAAATCGTTTGCCCTGAACACCGACGTGGTGGTGGCCTGGCTGGAAGAAGAAAAAGACAAGAAACCCACACACTATTCGGCCCAGTGTCACTTTTGCCGCCGCGTCGTCAAAGTGCCGATCAATCAAATCCGGCGTAGCCTGCCGAGGGAAGAAGAGGCTGAGACACAATAAGGGAGGGTATCTATTTGCACGAAACGACATCTGTAGAACGCGCGTTTCTAATGGGCGTTGAAATAAAAGGCAAGAGCTCGCTGTGGCGGGTGGAAGACTCGCTGCAAGAGCTGGCTGCGCTGGCTGACACGGCGGGCGTGGAGGTCGTGGGAAAGGACTGGCAGAGCTTGAGCCGCATCCACGCCGCCACCCTGATCGGATCGGGCAAACTGGCCGAGCTGGTCGAACGGCGCAAAGAGCTGGGCTTTAGCGCCTTGATCTTTGACGACGAACTGTCGCCTCGCCAGATACGCGATATCGAAAAAGCGTTTGGTGAGGATGACGAGCTCAAGATCCTGGATCGCACGGCGCTCATCCTCGACATCTTTGCCCGGCACGCACATACGCGTGAAGGCGCGCTGCAAGTTGAACTGGCGCAGCTTCAATACCGCCTGCCTCGCCTCACGCGCGCCTGGACGCACCTGGCCCGCCAGTCGGGCGGGCGTGCTGGGGGGGCAACGGGCGGCGTAGGCGTGCGTGGGCCGGGTGAAACCCAGCTCGAGATCGACCGGCGATCCATTCGTTCTCGCATCGCGTTTCTTGAGCGGCAGATCGAACAGGTGCGCGGCCAACGCCGCCGCCGCCGCCAGCAGCGCAAGCGTGATGGCGTGCCCGTCGTGGCCCTGGTGGGGTATACAAACGCCGGCAAATCGACGCTGCTCAACACGCTGGCCGATGCCGACGTGTTGGTGGCCGATATGCTCTTTGCCACCCTCGATCCAACCACGCGGCGGGTTGATCTGTCCAATGGGTATGGGGTGTTATTCACCGACACGGTCGGCTTTATCCAAAAGCTGCCTCACCAGTTGGTGGCTGCCTTTCGGGCCACCCTGGAAGAAGTGCAAGAAGCGGACATGCTGGTCCACGTCGTCGACGTGACGCACCCCAACGTCTTTGAACAAATCATTGCCGTCGAAGATACGTTGGCCGAGATCGAGGCCGATGGCAAGCCAACGATCTATGCTTTTAACAAGATCGACCAACTCGAGTTGGATGGCACAGGCCAGGATACGCTCTTGTCAGAGCTGCTCGAAAAGTTTGCCGACTCACTGCCGGTTTCGGCGCTGCGGGGCAGGGGCATAGAGGCCCTGCTGAGTCTTGTGGAAGACAAGTTGCATGCACGGATGGCCTATCTGTCGGTGACCATTCCCTATGCGCGTGGCGACCTGGTGAACCTGTTCCACAAGCGCGGCACGATCGACGCTGAACAACACACCGACCTGGGCACGCATATCGAGGGCAAACTGCCCGCCTACCTCGCACTCCAGTTTGAGGAACTCTAAACACCGAGCGCGGTCGATCCCGCGAGATTGGCCGCGCTCCCATCGGATTGGCTGCGCTGTTTTACAGTGAGAGTGAAAAGTCGTGCAGGATGGATCCGCCGACAAATTCTCTCAAGATCGAATTATCGGGCACAAGTTCGGTAGAGCAGGGCAAAAACCACTGCAAAAACGCCAACAGGCGTTTGCTTTCTACGTGCGCGAGTGTTTTGGGCTCGACATTGCGCAACAACGGCTCGGCAAAGGCTTTGAGTGTCGACAGCTCGTATACCAATGCCGAGTTAAACATGGCATCCGCATTTTCTTGATAGGGAAAGATCCATCGATTCTCGCCCCGTCGCACGCTCTCCCAGCGATCGATGGTCGCGTCGGCGGTATAGCCACGATAGGCCGCATCGCGCACAATCCGGCGCAGCAGTCGCGTGTCCGTCGTTGGAATGCGATTGTGATCGTCCAGGTTGAGCTGGGTCAAGGCGGAAATATAAATGCGATAAATCTGCTCTGGTGGCATTCCCTTGACCAATTCCGGATTCATCCCATGAATGCCCTCGGCGATGATGATGTGCTTGGAGTCTATTTGTATCGTTTTCCCCGGCTCGCGTTCGCCCGTGTAAAAACTGTAATGCGGCATCTGTACGCGCTCTCCAGCCATCAGTTTTCGCATATCGCTTTTGAACAGATCTAGGTCAAGCGCCCGGAGATGTTCAAAGTCATACTCGCCGTTCTCGTCGCGTGGGGTCTGTGCGCGCCCCACGAAATAATTGTCCATTGCCACCGGCAGCGGGCGCAGTCCGTTCGCCATCAACTGCACCGCCAGCCGTTTGGCGAATGTCGTTTTGCCCGAAGAGGATGGCCCGGCGATCAAGACCAGGCGGACATTCTGGCGCTCGGCGATCTTGGATGCGATATGGACCACCTGCTGTTCGTGTAATGCCTCCGAAATCAAAACAACTTCGCGGATTCGTCCCGTGCCGATGGCTTTGTTTAGCGCCCCCACGTCATCGATATTCAACATCCGCAGCCACTTCCCATATTGTTGAAAGACCAGGTCAAGCTTGGGCGCGTTCCGTGCGCTGGGCATCCTCGTGGGCGATCCTCGTCGCGGCGCGCGTATCACAAAACCGAGCGAGTGGGGAATCAAGTCAAAGTACCGGATGTATCTCGTAGAAGGAACCATATACCCGTAAAAATAATCCTGCGCCTGGCGCAATGAATAAACGACGACATAGTCCTTGTTCCGATATTCCAAAAGCCGCACTTTGTCTTCCTGACCTCGTTCCCTGAACAGCGCGACAGCATCTTGAAGGCTTAGCTGTGTCTTGACAATCGGCTCATCTTGGTTTACAATTTCTCTCATACGCGCTTGAATTTGAGCAACTTGATCCGGCGTGAACGGCGACCGCCCTGAAACCTGGCACAACAGCCCCGTCATCGTGATCGAGTGTTCCAAAGTCATGCGCGCCTGAGGGAACAGCTCACTCACAGCCGCCAGCATCAGCAGACTCAACGAACGTTGGTAGATGCGTTTGCCATCACTGCTCGCATTCGTCAATCTCTGCACACGTACGTCACGGGTGATAGGTATCGTTAGTTCTCGCAGTTCGCCATCGACCAGTGCTGCGACTGTTGGCGGATCGTCAGGCTGCGTGGCAGCAGCAACAAACATTTCCAGGGGGATGCCCACCGGACCCTCTAGAATGACGCCATCGTCAAACCGCACCTGGACATGTGATCGGGGCAATGACCTATGAATGAGCGTTGTATCTGGTTTCATCAGAGTCCTCGAGTGATTCTACTGACAAAAGTTTGTATGAATAGACAGGCACTAATTATACCATAGACAATCAAATCTGCAATTGACTTTTTAGAACATTTGTGCTACAATCAAGATATCATAACCCATGAAATGGAGGTAAACGAATGGCCAGGGATGGACGTGAAGAAGCACTTGATACAGCAGTAAAAACCGTTCGCAAGCGGTTTGGTGATGGGGCAATTATGAAGTTGGGTGCCGCCACGCATTTGAATGTGGAGGCGATTTCGACGGGATCGCTCTCATTGGACATTGCCCTCGGGATTGGTGGTGTGCCCCGGGGACGGATCACCGAGATATATGGGCCGGAAGGGTCGGGCAAGACGACGGTCTGCCAACACATTATGGCCGAAGTCCAACAACAAGGCGGTACGGCGGCCATGATTGACGTCGAACATGCCCTGGATCCTTCTTATGCCGCGGTGTGTGGTGTCAACGTAGACGAGTTGTACATTTCGCAGCCCGATACCGGCGAAGAGGCGCTCGAAATTGCCGAGGCCATGATCCGGTCAGGCGCGGTCGATGTGTTGGTCATCGATTCCGTCGCAGCGTTGGTCCCTCGCGCCGAGATCGAGGGAGATATGGGCGACAGCCATCCCGGTTTGCAGGCCAGGTTGATGAGCCAGGCCTTGCGAAAACTCTCTGGCGCGATCAAACAGAGCAACGCCGCTGTCATCTTTACCAACCAGTTGCGCCAGAAAATTGGTGTGATGTTTGGCAGTCCCGAAACGACTTCGGGCGGTTTGGCCCTCAAGTTCTACGCCTCGGTGCGTCTGGATATTCGTCGCATCCAGGCGATCAAACAAAGTGGCGAAGTCGTTGGCAACCGTACGCGTGTGCGCGTCAAAAAGAACAAGGTTGCTCCGCCCTTCCGCGAGGCCGAGTTCGATATTATGTATAATGAAGGCATCTCGCGCGCGGGCGATGTGCTCGACCTTGCGGTAGAGATGGACATCGTCGAAAAGCGAGGGTCGTTCTACAGCTATAAGGATGAGCGGCTGGCTCAGGGACGTGAAAACAGCAAAGAGATGCTCAAAGTCAATCTGCCATTGCTACGTGAGATCGAGAACCTGGTGCGCGAGGCCAATGGCTTGCCGCAATTGCCGGTGATTGCGCCCGAGTTGGCCCCGGTGCCCGAGATAACTTCGGTACCCGAAGAAGCTGCTCTGGTCGATGATTATTCAAACGTCGAAGATGAGTAAGGTCAGGCTGTTCATTGGCGGTATCATGCAAGGCTCCAAGCAAGAGATGGCGGTCTGTAGTCAGAACTATCGCACCGAAATTGCCGATATGGTCCGGCGCCATCATCCAGAAATCGAGATCGTCGATCCGTTCAAGCTGCATCCGAACAGTGTCACGTATGGCAAAGAGCAGGCAGTTGAGACGTTCTTGAGCCTGCTCGACGTTGCGGCTGAGACGGACATACTCGTCGCTTATCTGCCCAGAGCCAGCCTGGGCACTGCACTCGAAGTCTGGCGTGCTTTTGACGCTGGCAAACCGGTCATTGCCATTTCGCCAATGGATAAAAACTGGATGCTGTGGGCAACGACAAATCACATCTTGCCTGACATTGCCGCTTTTGAGCGATTTGTCGCTCAAGGTGGTTTGGTTCCCTACCTTACTAGATAAGGTTTTGGAAAGAATATCAAAAAACAATTAATGGGACTGGAACGTACTTGAGCCCATGGTTGCTCGTAAACTCAAAATCACGTACAATAAACGAGATTGTTCGGCCGACAATCTCGTTTATTTTTGTTTTTATGCTAGGAGAGAGTGAATGACCAAGTACATTTTCTGTACGGGAGGGGTTGTTTCGTCAGTAGGCAAAGGCGTTACCGTGGCGTCCATTGGACGGCTGCTCAAGAACATTGGGCTAAAAGTTGTTGTCCAAAAGCTGGATCCATACATTAACGTCGATCCAGGTACCATGTCGCCATACCAGCATGGTGAAGTGTTTGTCACCGAAGATGGCGCGGAAACAGACCTAGATCTTGGCCATTACGAACGGTTTATCGACATCAACCTTTCAAAAAGCTGCAACGTCACGACGGGCCAGGTATACGAACAAGTGATTGCCAAAGAACGGCGAGGCGATTACTTGGGGCGCACAATCCAGGTCATTCCACACGTGACCAACGAGATCAAGTACCGTATCCGTCAATTGGAGGAAGGAGACGTCGATGTCGTCATCGTCGAGATTGGTGGCACGGTGGGCGACATTGAAAGTTTGCCTTTCTTGGAAGCGATCCGCCAGATGCGCAAGGATGTTGGACGCGAAAACACCGCTTACATTCACCTGACACTGCTGCCCTATATTTCGGCGACGGGAGAACTCAAGACCAAACCCACCCAGCACAGTGTCAAGGAACTCCGTTCTATCGGTATCCAGCCCGACGTGATCGTCTGTCGTTCAGATCATCCGGTCGATCAAGAGATCAAGGGCAAAATTGCGCTTTTCTGTGACGTGGACGAAAAAGCCGTGATCCCATTGATCACCGTAGATAGCATCTACCGGGTGCCCCTGATATTGTCCAAAGCCGGCCTGGATGCCTTTCTCATCGAACGGCTGGAACTGCCACAAGGGAAAAACGACCTTGAACCCTGGAAAGAACTGGTTGCCAAGATAGAGAAACCCAAAATGCAGCTCCGCATTGGCCTGGTTGGCAAGTACATTCAGCTCAAGGATGCTTATATGAGCGTCAAAGAATCGCTTTACCATGCCGGCATTGCCAACGAGGTTGACGTTGATATCGCCTGGATTGACGCGGAAGACCTGGAAAAAGGGCGGGCTATTGAACAACTTGATGAGGTGCATGGTATCGTTGTGCCGGGCGGATTTGGATATCGTGGCATCGAGGGCAAGATTGTCGCCGCGCGTTATGCCCGCGAGCACCAGGTTCCCTACCTTGGGCTGTGCCTGGGTATGCAGGTGATGGTGGTCGAATTGGCGCGACACGCATTGCAGACGGACGAGGTCAATTCAACCGAGTTTGCTCCCCACGTGACCCATCCCGTAATCGATCTGATGCCCGACCAGCATGCCATCTCGGATATGGGCGGGACGATGCGCCTGGGCATCTATCCCTGTCACTTGCCGGCAGGAACGCTGGCGGCCAAAGCATATGGTGCTCCGGTTGTGCACGAACGCCATCGCCATCGTTTCGAGTTCAACAACGCTTATCGCGACATTCTGGCTCGCCAAGGGATGGTATTTTCTGGCCTCTCTCCCGATCGCAGGCTGGTCGAGATTGTCGAGATGGACAACCATCCATGGATGCTCGGCTGTCAATTCCATCCCGAATTCAAGTCGCGACCGACTCGACCCCATCCCTTGTTTGTGGACTTTGTCGCCGCTGCGCGCAAGCACCAAGAACAAGAAACGCGCGGCCAAGATAGTTCTGCCTAGTTTGACACAAGCAGGTTTGGCGGGAATGTGGCATGGTCGAGTAGATGGGATAACCCAGGTCTGGCGAATCTGCCGATATCGTCCTTTTGTCCAAGGTGAATCTCACTCCTTTGTCTGATGACAGTCAGCATGTCTTTTGGTACAATAAGACCAGGTTTTGGCTGTAGCAGCCGCCACGCTTCGACCGATGCACACGCCCAAGCCAACGGCGACGACAGCGTTCACGCCCGCGCTAACGAGCACACCATAGTCGATGCCCGGTGTGTCTGATTCGTGCAGCTTTAGGAAATGCATGTCCTGTTGATCTCGATCAGCGAGGGTATCCCCGGCCAGTTTCATACAAGTCTCGTGATGCGTTGGGCAACATTGGGGCGTTTGAGCTGCAATAGTTGAGACATTCGAACAGCGTGGTTTTTCGATCTCGTTCCGCGTAGGAGAAGGAAAATGCGATTTCGTACAAGCAGATGTTTGGGATTCGTTCCTATCCTGTGTTGTCTCTTGATCGCCCTGTTACCCGGATGCGCAACGCCGGCTCCACCTGCTGCCACGCCTGAACCGGTCAAAATCTATTTCGCCTTTTCTGCCGAGGGTGCCGACTATTACGATGACCTGATCGAACAGTTCAACGATGAGCATCCAACCATCACCATCGAGCGCAAGACAGCCAGGTCGAGAGACACCTGGGAGTACTTGTTTGCAGAAAAGCAGGTCGATGCGTTTGCCTTTTCGACTTTTGACAGCTTGTTTACGCAACTGTACGATGAGGAACGGCTGTTGAGTTTATCGCCATTGATCCGGCAAAACGATTCGATCGACCTCGACGATTTTTATCCCAGTGTTTTGCAGCCCTTTAGCATAGATGGCAGTGTGTGGGCCATTCCATCGACCATCGATCTGGCCGTCGTCTATTATAACAAGGATCTGTTTGATCAGTATGGGGCCGCGTATTTGCCTTTCGAGTGGACTTGGGATGACTTGATCCTGGCAGCGCAACAGATTCGCGATCCAGAACAGGGTGTTTATGGGATTGTGACCCACCCCTTTACGACCATTCCTTTTGTGTATCAGCACAATGGCCGGATCTTTGATGACTGGCAAGAGCCAACGCGGACCACGTTTGATGATGTGCTGACGGTTGAGGCGATCGAGTGGTATGCCAGCTTGATCCACGATTATGACGTGATGCCTTCGCCGGAGGATGCGGGCGCGCTCTATGGCAACGAGGGGAATGCCGGGTATGTGTTCTGGCGGCTCAAGGCCGGGATGTATGTGGACATGCTTTCCGCCCGCGGAGGCGAAGCGTGGGGGCCCGGAGCGGAGTGGCGAATGGAATGGGGGATGGTGCCCTTGCCTGTCGACCAGCAGGCATCTACGCTGGGTTTCGCCCAGGCGTATGCCATCATGGCCGATACCAAGTATCCTGATGCGTGCTGGGAATGGCTCGTGTTTTTGAGCGAGCAGATGCCGGCCTATTCGATCCCCGCTCGCAGGTCGATTGTCGAATCTGCGGCCTATGAGGAGCGCGTAGGGGGTGTGGTCGCCGACGTTGCCCGCTACTCTATCGACAACGCCTTGATTCTATCGGTTGTGCACACCGAGTTTGAGCAGGCGTTGGAGGATTACATGCGGGCGATCATCGAGATATCGAATGGAAATGTGACGGCCTTGGATGCACTGACCGACCTTCAGCGACAAGTCGGGGCCAGGTAATGGTGGGAGAGAAAAGCGTGTGAAAGGTAAAAGAAGGGTCGCGTTTGTGACGACCAAATGGCGCCTGGTTTTATGCACAATAGCTGTCCTCCTTGTCGGCTGTGCCCGCTCTGATCCTGCTCCGGTACCCTATTGGCCTACCGATGGGTGGCAAAGCTCCAGCCCCGAGGAACAAGGGATGGATTCGAATCTTCTGTCCAAGATGCTGGGTGCAATTCTGGAAAACAGGTATGACATTGACAGCGTTCTCGTGGTGCGGAATGGTTATCTGGTGACCGACGCTTATGTCTTTCCATTCAAGCAAGGAGAAAAGCACATCGTTTATTCTTGCACCAAAAGTGTTGTTTCGGCCTTGATCGGCATTGCCATTGACCAAGGATACATCGCTGGGGTAGACCAACCTTTGCTTGATCTGTTTCCAGAGCGCACTGTGGCGAACCTTGATCAGCGCAAGCAAGCAATGACCCTTGAGCATGTTTTGACCATGTCTACTGGCCTGGACTGCCAGGATTCCTACCTGTATCAGTGGCGTGGGCTTGATCAAATGTGGCAAAGTAAAGATTGGGTCCAGTTTGTGCTTGATCTGCCGATGGTGGCCAAACCTGGCACCCGGTTCGAATACTGCAACGGTGAATCCTCTGTGCTTTCGGCGCTCGTCCAAGAAACAACGGGGCGGACGGCATTGGACTTTGCCCAAGAGCATCTGTTTGGCCCGTTAGGTATTTCGGATGTCAGTTGGCGTGCTAACCCGCAAGGGATCACCATCGGTTACAGCGAGCTGCATCTCACGCCTCATGATATGGCCAAGTTTGGCTACCTGTATTTGAACGGCGGACAGTGGGAAGGAAAGCCGGTTGTATCGGCCGAATGGGTCAAAGCATCGACGCGAAAACACATCGATGCGCTGACATTGGAAGAAGGCTATGGGTATCAGTGGTGGGTAGACAGCCGTCATGGCTATTATCTGGCGCTGGGGTATCGAGGACAGTTTATTTTTGTCGTCCCGGCCAAGAACCTGGTGGTCGTTTTTACCAGCAGCCTGGAGGACCAGGACTTTGGCGTGCCGCAAGGGCTGCTGGACAACTATATCATCCCGGCGGCCGTAGCGGCAAAACCTTTACCTGAAAACCCGGACGGCCTTGCATTGCTGGCAGAATACACTGAGGTGCTTGGCAGGGACCGCGCCCCAGAGTGATGCCTACATCTCGATCGATCTCGGCTGTTCTGAACCCTGTTCAGAACAGTTTTTTTGTTGGCTCAAGATATGCCGGCTGGTTTTCCGCAAGGGTCTTGCATCTTGAACGATATGTGATAAAATAACAGTTGTTCAGGAGGATAGTATGCGGATCGACATTTTCACACTCTTTCCCGGTATGTTTGACGGACCTTTTCAAGACAGCATCATCAAGCGGGCCCAAGAAGCCGGGTTAGTCTCCATTCAAATCAGCGATATCCGCGCCTGGGCGCCCGGGAAGCATCATCAATGTGACGATACACCATATGGCGGTGGCGGCGGGATGATTATGAAACCTGATCCCATCTTTTATGCCGTCGAAGCCGTGCTGGGGGTGGAACCAGGCGATCCTCTTCCCTGTCCTATTGTGCTAATGACGCCTCAGGGTGATCGTTTTTCCCAAGCTTATGCCTATCGGTTTGCCCGGTACGAGCGGTTGGCATTGATCTGCGGGCGCTACGAAGGGATCGACGAACGCGTGCGGCAACACTTGGTTACAGACGAGATCAGCATTGGGGACTATGTGTTGTCGGGCGGCGAGCTGGCGGCGATGGTGGTGGTTGATGCCATTGTCCGGCTCTTACCCGGCGCGTTGGGCGATGAACATGCAGCCGTGCGAGATTCACACGCAACGGGATTGCTCGAACATCCGCATTATACGCGGCCTCCGGTCTTTCGCGACTACCCAGTTCCCGATATTCTTCTCTCCGGGCATCACGCCAATGTTGCTCGCTGGCGGCGACAAGAATCTTTGCGCCGAACCTGGCAACGTCGTCCAGATTTGCTGCAGAACGCTGAGCTAAGCGACGCAGATCTCGCATTCTTGGAACAGGTGAGAAATGAATAAGATAGATACATTAAGGATTATTCCCCTCGGAGGATTGGGCGAAGTTGGCAAAAACATGATGGCCATCGAATGCGACCGGCAAATCATTGTGATTGATGCCGGGTTGATGTTCCCCGAGACGGATATGTTGGGCATTGACCTGGTGATCCCGGACTTTGGATATTTGCTGGACAAGAAAGACTGGGTGAAAGCGATCATTCTGACTCACGGGCACGAGGATCACATCGGGGGACTCGCCTACCTGCTTGATGAGATCAATGCGCCCATCTATAGCACATTGTTGACGCGTGGGCTGGCCGAGATCAAACTCAAACAACGGCACTTGCTCGAGCAAGCGACTTTTTACACCATTCAGAGCGGGGACAAGTTGTCTATTGGTCCGTTTGATGTCGAGTTCTTTGCCGTTAACCACAGCATTCCCGACTGCGTTGGCCTGGCCATCGATACACCGGTTGGTTTGATCGTTCATTCAGGAGATTACAAGTTTGATTATACGCCTGTTGATGGACAGCCTACCGACTTTGGACGATTGGCGTCCTTTGGCAAGCGGGGCGTTCTCGCCTTATTAGCCGATAGCACGAACGCCGAACATCCAGGTTTCACCCTGTCCGAACGTGTCGTTGAAGGGTCCTTTGACCAGGTCTTTCGTCAGGCCAAAGGGCGAATCATCGTCGGCACGTTTGCTTCACTTATTTCACGCATCCAGCAAGTGATCCATTGTGCAGTACGTCACGGGCGCAAGGTCGCTATCGCAGGACGGACAATGGTGGACAATGTGGCTATGGCCAAAAACCTGGGCTACATTGATGTCCCGCCTGATACGGTTATTCCCCTGAACCGCCTGGATCGTTTTTCGCCGCACGAGGTTGTCATTGTCGCTACCGGCACACAGGGTGAACCTTCAGCGGCATTGGCGAAAATGTCTACGCAAAGACACAAACAGGTGCAGATTCAACAGGGGGACACAGTCATTATGTCCTCTCATACCATTCCGGGCAATGAAGAGATGGTGCATCGGATTATCAATCGTTTGTTTCAGTGTGGCGCCCAGGTGTTTTACGATCCGATTGCGCCGGTACACGTGTCAGGGCATGCCAGCCAGGACGAGCAAAAGCTCTTATTGAATTTGATCAAACCTCGGTTTCTTGTACCCATTCATGGCGAGCTCCGGCATCTCGCTGCACAGGCGCGACTTGCCTATGAGATGGGCATGCCCCAGGAAAATGTTCTGGTTGTCGAAAATGGCTATGTCCTCGAGTTTACGCCAACGAGCGTAACGATAGGTGAGCGAGTGCCCGGCGGATATGTTTTTGTTGACGGAACAGGAATAGGCGATGTCGGTCCAGTTTTGATACGAGAGCGAGAAAATCTTGCTCGCGATGGATTCGTTGTTGTTGTTGTTTCCCTGATGCCGGATAAACAGTTGGCCGCTAGGCCGCGAGTTGTAAGCAGAGGATTTGTTTTTCAGCCTCATGCTGACGAACTTTTTGAAGAGATCTCGCAACTGGTTGTCCATGTTCTTGATGAGGCTGCGCAAGATGTTGACTTGGAACACAAAATCCGCCGCGACCTGGAAGCATATCTATACCAAGAAACCAAGCGCCGCCCGGTGGTCATCCCCGTTCTCGCCCATTTCAACTTTCCATAAAGTTGGCATCCAGACCCAAATTGTGGTACAATACCACTATCAAGGCATGGCGGATCTGTTTTTTCTATTCGTGCTCTGCCTGGCGGATTGCCAGGCTATTTACACCAGCGCAAAACGTTGTCTTGAATTCATCTGTCTCGCGTCTTGGCTTGGAGGCGATCGATGGCCCAGGAACTGATAGAGCAATTCAAAGAGATGCCCCAATTCAAAGATTTGCCTCAAAAAGTGCTGGAGCGAATCGCTGATTTGACAGTCAAGCTGGAAAAGGCAACTCTATTTGGATCGCTGAGCCAACCGGAATTAGCTGCCATTGCCCAAAGCGGCAAGATCAAGCTGTATCACCGTGGTGACGTGATCATAAATGAGGGAGATAAGGATAAAGTATTTTACGTCATCGTCAAGGGACAGGTTCGAGTGTGGGGCCAGCCGCAAGATGGTCAACGACGGCTTTACAATTATCACGAGGCCGGGGACTTTTTTGGCGAGCTGATTTTCCTGAACAACCAACCTCGCGCTGCGACTGTGGATGTGGTAGATGATGTCGAACTGGTTTGTTTTGACCAGGAGGGGTTTGATCGGATTGTCCAGTATGAGCAGATCAGCAACTATTTGCGGAACTGGGGACAGGAACGTATGCGCCGCAGCAACCGCGAGTTTGTTGGCAAGCATTGGGACGAGATCTCGGTGGTTGTGGCTCGCAAGAGCTGGGTGGCTCTGGCCCAGTTGACATTTTTTCCACTTTTCATTATTCTGTTTGCCTGGACGACAATGATCCTCTTGGGCGTGTTTGGGATGATCTCGTTTGAAATGGTAGCGAGTGTGCTGATTGCGATTACCATAGGGATGGGGTTGTGGACGTTTTGGATGTGGGAAGACTGGCGCAATGACGACTTTATTGTCACTTCCAAACGGCTGATCCAAATCGAGCGCATTTTGGTGCCTCCTTTTCCCATCGAAAGGCATGAAGCGCCTATCGAAAAGGTAGTGGATGTCACTGCTCGCAACCACGGCTTGTGGACACTGTTGTTCAAAGTGCATTCGCTTGAAATCAAGACGGCCGGGGCGGGAACGATTCGCTTTCCATATTTGGATGATTCGGAGAGAATCATCAACGAAATATTTCACGCGCGGGATCTGGCCCAAACGCGGAAAAACGTGGAAGAAAGGGGCCAGATTCGCCATGCTTTGTTAACAGAGATTGAGCACGAAGTTAAAGCGCTTAGCCCGTTATCGAGCGGCGAACAAGTAAAAATTACACCGGAGCCCAAAGGGTTGTTCAAATGGGTGGACTATTTTATTCCGCGCATCCGGATTGTTAAACCCGATCGTATCATTTGGCGCAAACATTGGATCGTTCTGATCAAAGAAGTGGGGTTGCCGCTCTTGTTCGCTCTCCTTGCAGTTGCTTGGTTTGTCGCTTTTCTCGTTTTGCTGCCAGACAGGGTTGGGGGCCTCTCGCGGTATTGGTTCTTGTTGTTGCCCATCGTCGCCTGGCTTGCTTTTTCGGGATGGTATATCTGGCGATACGATGGATGGCGGAATGACATATACATTGTTACCGATACACGTATCATTGACATTGAGAGCTCGCCTTTCCACTTGAGAGAAGAAACGCGTACAGAAGGTACGTTTGACATTATCCAGAACATTGATTACAGTAGCCCAAACTGGCTTGCTCGTGTTTTGAGACTGGGTCGCGTTACCATTTCGACCGCTGCGAAACAAGAGGCCTTTACGTTCGATTTGGTAGAGCGTCCTGAAGAAGTGCAGCAAGAGATCTTTAAACGCGTGACAGCTTTTAAAGAGCAAAAAGCAAGGGAAGAAAAGCAAAGACAGAATGCCGAGTTTACCAAGTGGTTTGGCATCTATCATCGTTCGGCGGTTCAAAAGGAGGGGTGATCTATGAGTTTTCGATTCAAATCAAAAGCCTGGCGTTTAACGTTAGTTGTTTTTATAATACTCATCGTTGCGCAGAGTGGATGCAAGCCCAAGGAGACTGTGCCGCCTCCGGTTCCTCACGTCGCCGCAACGCCAACGCAACAAACGGTGCCTTTACCGACCGCTGTACCCGGCGAGCCGCTTGCTGCGCGTGTGAACGGACAGCCTATATACTTGCAGGATTATCAGAAACAGGTTTCCGAGTGGGAAGAGGCTTTTGTCTCCCAAAACCCAAGCCTGAGCCAAGAAGATAGAGAGGCGATGCTTGTTCAAGGCAGGCAGCAGGTTTTAGATGTGATGATTGAGCAGGTTCTTATTGAACAGTCTGCGGCCCAAGAAGGCTTGATAGTGTCGGATCAGGATGTTGAGAGTGTGATTGCACGTGATGTGGCAGAAAACGGGGGACAGGAGCAGTTCAATACTTGGCTCCAGGCCAACAATTGGACGGCTGAAGAATACGCAATGCGCCAACGTTCGATGATGATCGCTTCCCAGATGTTTGAACGTGTTACGCGCAACGTGCCTACAAAAGCCGAACAGATCCATGCCCGGCACATCCTGGTTGCGACAGAGCAACAAGCGCGCGATCTTGTCGCACAATTGCAGAGTGGCGCGGATTTTGTCGCGTTGGCCAGCCAATCTTCTCTCGATCCCAGCACCAAAGATAGCGGGGGCGATTTGGGGTTTTTTCCTCGTGGCACGCTGGTTGTCCCCGAGATTGAAGATGTGGCTTTTGCACTTGATGTCGGGCAGATCAGTGATGTGGTCAAGAGCGCAATGGGGTATCATATCGTGCAGGTCCTCGAACGCGTGCAAGATATGGTATTGACAGAAGAATCCTGGCAAGCACTCAAAGAGACAACTTTTCGCAAGTGGGTTGCAGAGTTGTGGGCAGCCGCCGATATCGAGGTGCTGATTTCGGTATAAAGCCAATACGCTCGAGACGACACTGGCGGCAGCCTATACGGGATGCCGCCAGTTTGCGTTTGGGATCTGTCTTTGATTTTTGCGCCAAAGCATGATACTATAGGGGCGTCGCTTCGCTTATCTCCAAATACGACATACTCCAAGCGGATCCATAGGGTCGTCCAATCGACGGATATTTCTGATGCGATAGTTGTTGATTCAGCCACTCACAAAGCAGATAAGGAGCGCAATAATAATGGACATCCAATTTCTGGGCGCTGTACACACGGTCACCGGGTCAATGCATCTGCTCACCATCAATGGCATGCGCATTTTGCTGGATTGCGGGCTTTATCAAGGACGACGGATGGAAAGCTTTGAACGCAACCGTCATCTCCCGTTCGATCCGAAACAGATCGACGTGTTGGTTTTGTCGCACGCGCACATTGATCATTCGGGGAATATTCCATCGTTGGTCAAAGCTGGTTTTGATGGATACATCTTTAGCACGCCAGCTACCAGGGATTTGTGCGCGGTGATGTTGCGGGACTCGGCGTACATTCAGCAATCCGACGCCGAGTATGTCAACAAAAAACGAAACAAACAAGACCAGTCATTTGTCGAGCCACTATATACCAGGCAAGACGTCGAAGCAAGTATGGGGCGCTTTGTCAGCATTGGTTACGAACGACCATTTCCTATTGCTCCTGGCGTCCAGTTGACGTTTTACGATTCGGGGCATATTCTCGGGTCGGCGTTTGTATGCCTGGACATAAAAGAAAACGGCCGGCAGCGACGTCTCCTTTTTACGGGCGATATAGGGCGTCCTGATGCGCCGTTGTTGTTGGATCCCGCTATCCCCCCCGGCGTCAATGTTTTAATCACCGAGAGCACTTATGGTGATCGCCTCCATGGCACTGAGCAAGACCGAACAACACAGTTGTGCAACATTGTCAACCAAACCTATCGTCGGGGCGGCAAAGTCATTATTCCTTCTTTTGCTCTAGGGCGCACTCAGGATCTGGTCTATTCGTTGCATCAGCTTTTGGATAATGACCGGATCCCGGTTTTGCCAATTTTCGTGGATAGTCCCTTGGCCGTCAACGCGACTGAGGTATTTTTGCTGCATGAGGATTTGTACGACGAAGAAACGCGGCAGTTTCTGCTTAGGACACACAGTATGAATCCATTTAGTTTCGGCAACATTTGTTACATTCGTGAGGTGGTGCAGTCGAAAGCGCTAAATGAACTGAGAGAGCCAGCCGTCATTATCAGTGCTTCTGGGATGTGTGAAGCGGGACGCATCCTGCACCATCTCAAGAACAATATCGAAAACAAGCAAAACTCGATTGTCATTGTCGGTTGGCAGGCTCCTTATACTTTGGGACGGCGGCTGGTCGAAAGGCAGCCTACGGTCAAAATCTTTGGCGAATCGTACAACCTGTGTGCTGATGTTCAAGTCATCAGCGGCTACAGTGCCCACGCCGATCGCGGCGAGTTATTGAGCTGGTTTAAGCAGGTTCGGGAGCAGACCTCTGAATTGGAACACGTCTTTGTTGTGCATGGCGAAAAGGAATCGTCGACTGCCCTGGCAGAGGCGTTTATCGAACTCGGTACGTCGAGTGTCTGGGTGCCTGAACCGAGCCAGGCTGTCACAGTCTAAATGGGCACTAGATGCCCAGTCTGAGATACACCGGACGATAAAGTTAGTTATGAAAAGGACCACGTATGTGCTTGCGAATTGCCATGTTGAGCAACTTTTACAAACCGATGATCAGCGGCGTCGTGACGTCGATCTCTCTTTTCAGAGAAGGATTGATCGCTCGCGGACACGACGTTCATTTGTTCACGACCGAGGCAGGCGATTATGAGGATGAATCGCCTTATATCTATCGTATTCCGGCGTTGATCGATCTAACCAAGGCTTACGAGATGGCGTTGGCATTGCCGCTCGCGGGGACGATGCGACAGACCATAAAGGGTATCAAACCACATCTTTTGCACAGCCATCATCCAGTATGGGTCGGTGACCTGGCGATCAAGTATGCGCACGAGTTCAAGTTACCCCTCGTATTTACATTTCATACGCGCTATGATGAGTATTTGAGCCAAAACATCCCTTTCCTTTCCGAGTTGGCCTGGCAGGTGGCACACGATGTTGTACAGAATTACCTGGCGCAATGTGCGCACGTCATCGCTCCCACAGCGAGTATCAAGAACGTGCTCTACAGGGACTATGAGCTAGATGTGCCGGTGACCGTTTTGCCGACACCAATCGATTTGGCCAAGTACACACACCTCGATCCGGTGTCAATCCGTGCCGAATACGAACTTGGAAACAGGCAAGTTTTGTTGTATCTGGGGCGCATTTCACAAGAAAAAAACCTCGATATGCTGCTTTCTGCGTTTGCGCGTTTGGCTGCCCAAAATACGCAAGTTGTGCTGATGATTGTCGGGCGTGGACCATATAGCGACACCCTAAAAGAGCTGGCCTCAAGCCTTCATATTGAAGAACGGGTCATTTTTACTGGTGTGGTGCCTCACGAACAGGTCCCGCACTATATGGCTGCTGCCGATCTGTTTGTCTTTCCTTCCAAGTTTGAAACACAGAGTTTGGTCATTATCGAGGCGTTGGCTGCTGGCACACCGGTTGTGGCTGTGCATGCTACCGGTACCGATGATGTGCTCGAAAATTGCCGAGGGGGTGTGTTGGTCGAGGCTGATGAAGCCGTCCTTGCCGACACAATCTTGTCTTTGTTGAGTGATCCAGAACGCTTGGCAGAGATGGCAAAATCCATCAATGATATAGCCAGTAGTTATTCGATCGCTTTGGCGACCGATCGGTTGCTGTCGGTATACGAGCAAGCGATTGCCAGCGGTCCTCGTTTGTTGGCACGCAAAGTGATCAAGGCCTGATGCTTGTTGGCGAGCCGGTGCCTGCTCCATTTGCCTTCCGTCTCGTAATCCTAGTAGACAAGCCTTGTGTTTTCCAGTATAATCGACTGCAACTTTAATGAGCAGGGGAGGAACACAATATGGATGATCACATCGATGATCTGGATCAAAAGCCTCAACCTTTCACAGGGGCTGATGAGGAACAGTCTGAGGAAGAAACGTGGCAGGAGGATACTGATCTGGAAATGGGGATAGAGGCTGAAGACGAGGAACCGGATCTATCCGGCACGGAACAAGCGTCGATTCCCGAACCCGTTCCGGAGCCGCCTCCGTATACACAGTCTCGTTTGCTTTCGAGTCTGCTATATGGCGCGATCGTTGCCCTGGCGGGTGCTTTGGTGTGGGATGTTGCTGTGGAAACGAGCAGCAACGACATGCGGCTGTTAGGGCCGGCCCTGGGCTTGATTTCTGGGGCAGTGGTCAGCCTGATCAGCGGTGGAAGTGGGGCCTTTTTCTATGGTCTGGTTGCTGGTTTTTGCACGATGCTGACCATTGCATTGGGAGGATATCTGGCTTATGGTGATTTGGGGTGGCCCGGACCTGGCCAGCCTCTAGTTGATGTCGTGCTGGCCGCTTTGGTTGCCTTTGGAGGATATGGGTTTTCTCGCTCAAGTCCTGTCGCCTTTCGAAAGTGGCAAAACCTGGCAAACCCCAAAAACGCACGGACTAGGACGATTGTAGGCACGATCATCTTTGTTGTCCTGGTGGTAGTGGTGATCTATCGTGCTCCCGTTTTGACCGGTTGGCTCGCCGATAGATACATCCATGATGCACAAACAGCTTATGATTCAGGCGATATCGGCCTGGCACAAACCAAGATCGAGCAGGCGCTCGAAAAGGATACACACTCGGCGGCTGCCTATTTGCTTCTGGGACAAATACAGGAAGCACAGGGCGATTTTGATCAAGCTGCAAGCACCTATCGCGATGCAATTGCGTCTGATTCTACCCAGGCTCATTTTCTGCTGGGCAAGCTGTTGTTGGAGCACAATGATGTTGTTGGGGCCTATCCACATCTTGAACAGGCTGTGCAACTGGATCCTGACAATGCGCAAGCACATTATTTGCTGGGGCAAGCGGCCTACGCCAGGTCTGATCTAGAGATGGCGCAAATACAGTATGAAAAAGCAGTTGAACTTGATGATCAATATGCACCTGCGTATGCCGGACTCGGTATGGTGTACATCAATATGGGGCAAGGAGAAAAGGCTCTGGCGTTTTTGGAAACAGCTATGTCCCTGGATTCACAAGATCCGGCTACCTATGCTCTTGCGGGAACGGCGTATCTGCGTGCAAACGAGCTAGGTCGCGCTGTCACCGTGCTGGAAAAAGCCATTGCGCTAGATGATCAAGACGCTGAAACGCACTATCTCCTGGGATTTGCTTATGCTGGGTTGGATCAGAACGCCCAAGCTGAGGAAATGCTTGTCCAGGCGGTGGCATTGGAGCCGAACAGTGTGCGCTATCACGTCGGGCTGAGCTATTTCTATCGTTCGATTGAAAGACTCGCGGAAGCGCTGGACGAGATCCAAATAGCGATTGATATGGGAACAAATGATCCAAGCTTGCGGCAATTCCTGGCAGAAACGTACCTGGAAGCGGGCGAGATGGAGAAGGCGTTGGCCGAATATCTTGACTTGGACAAGCAAATCCCCAACCAGGCTCTGCTGAAAAGCGCTTTGTCTTACACATACTTTTTCCTGGGACGGTTGGAAGAAGCCAACGCTGCGGCGCAACGGACCATTGCATTGAACCCAGAGTTAGCTCAAGGATATAAAAACATGGCTCTAGTATTGTACGCTATGGGCCAGGTAGACGAAGCGTTGGACTATGCAGTTCAAGCTGTCGAACTCGGACCTGATATTCCGCTTTCATATTACATCCTTGGCATGTGCTACAAGGAACTGGGATCAACGCAAGAAGCAATTGCCGCATTTGAGCAAGCACGGGAAATTGGCTTTACGAATTTCGAACGCGAACAGTATCAGTATCAGGTTGAAAGCTACCTGGCAGAGCTCAAGGGTCAATGACGGTCGAGTAGCTATTCAGTAGAGATATCCATCTGTCGCATTCACACCTGTTCTGAACATTGGACTGGGAGGGGGGGCCTATGGGGACGGCGTTCATTGTCGTGTGGGGAATCGCGTTGCTCATCATCGCGATATTGCTGGTGATTCTGATGATCACATTTCAGCAAAACGCACGAGGCGACGAACGAATAGTTCAAGAGAACAACACCCTGTTTGTACCATTTGCGGACACGTTGTTGTTCTACTATGATAAGCAGAGCGTCCGGGATACGGAGAATGGTCAGGTCCTGATCCACATTCGGGGCATATCGTGGGACGCATCCTGGCAGGATGATTTGCTCCGCGTCAAGGTTGTTGCCCAGGATCCACAGAGCGTGACGCTTGGTGATATAGGGTATGATGCTCAAGTACTTGCCGCTTACGAATTTGGGGTTTATCGGATGACTGAAATGGGAACGGATATCCCGGTATCCAGTTTTGTAAAATCTGTCGATGTCTTTCTTGCCACAAATCCCAAGAATGACAATTTGGATGTTTTGATCCAACGGGAAGGTGAGTGGGTATCCGCACCAAAGAGTGAAACCAGGATCGAAGAACTGGTCAAGAAGGATGGTTTAGAGAAAACGGGTTGGGTAGCGGCGTCTGTGTTAAGGCTTGATCGATTGTGCCTGATCAAAAAAATGCCACGATCGGCGGCGGATGATGAATGAGCAAAAGATCGTAGCAAACCAAATCGGGCTTGAGGAAAACTGATTCCTCAAGCCCGATGTCGATCGCTGCCGACTTGAATGCTAGGTAAATTCAGCTCCCGATTCACCAGCTGTAGCCGTTTCTTTGTTGCGTGCAACAAGTTCAATCGTCATCCGCTCGAAAAAGCTATTGGGTGGCAAGGCGCCCGTCCCATACATTGTTTCTGTCACCATTGCGTCGATACGCAGAGTGAGTGTTTCCAAGGTGATAACTTGATTGGGTTGAGCCAGGATGGCTTCCCCTTTGGTCGCCAGGCGGGCGCGTAGTTCTTGGTCGTTATATGCGTGCTCGCTCATAAGCACTTTGGTGACGGTGCGGATGTCGTTTTTGTCAAACAGCCATACTTCAAAGGCGGTTACTTTGTCCGGATCGCCCACACCAATCGTTTCAGAGATGCCTACACCACATTCGCCCAGGAAATCGCCTGTCGGGCTTTCAATGCTAAAGGATTCGTCATATACGTCATTGCCCAAGGCATAACTTGTTACAAAGTGACCAAGCGGTGGTGTCTGAGGTATGTCCTGTTCTGGATGCAGCGTGGCCACCCAGTCAGGCGTTTCTTCGGGCACGTCTGCCTCAACTTGCTTGGGTTTCTTTCGCAAACGCAGAACCAAAAAGGCAATGACGGCAATAAACGCGACGACAAGCAAGAAACCCAGAGCGAGGGTGCCCAGCATGTTTCCGCCTTCTGGTGGCGTGGTTTCGCCCGCCGGCGTCGCGCCTGGCTCAGGTGTTGGCACTTGAACGGTATCGCCAACAACTTTTTCCTGCAATGAAATCATTTTCATTTTCATATCCGGGCCAGACTCAACGTAGGCATACTCGAGGGCGGCTTTGAGCCGTGCTTCATCATCCCACACACCTAACTGCTTTTGGGCTAGTTCCAGATCGCCATGCTTGTCATAGGATTCAGTTACCAGTTCCCAATAGTATGCTGCATAATCTTGGCGCAGATCTTGTGGCCCGCCATCCGTCCACTGGACAGGCGCGATCACATATCCAAATAGCAAGCCTAACCCCAACCCCAAAATAACGCCGACAATCAATCCAATAACGAGCCGCATCATTCCACCGTTTTCTTGGTTCATCTTTCTTACCTCGCTCTTTTTGTCATGGAAAGTGATTTGACAGTTACTCTATTTGCTCACAAACCAGAGCTTTGCGATCAAATATTTAGGCTTTGCTCCATTATACTCGAAAAGAAAAAATAAGTCAACATAACGAAATTAAAACCCTAGTCGTCGTCTTCGAGGCGTAGAACGGCCATAAAGGCGTCTTGGGGAATGAGCACACGTCCAACTTGCTTGAGCCTTTTTTTGCCGGCTTTTTGTTTTTCCAGCAGCTTGCGTTTTCGCGTCACATCACCGCCATAACATTTGGCAAGGACGTCCTTGCGCACAGCTTTGACGTTAGCTCGCGAGATCACTTTTTTGCCGGTTACAGCCTGGATCGGCACCTGGAATTGCTGGCGCGGAATCACTTTCTTTAATCTGGAAACCAGGCGCTGTCCTTTTGGATAAGCCTGTTCGCGGTGGACAATGATTGACAGCGCATCAACGGGCTGCTCGTTGACCAACACGTCCAGTTTGATCAAATCGGCTGGCTCGTAGCGCACAAACGTGTAATCCATCGAAGCATAGCCGCGAGTTAACGATTTGAGTTTGTCAAAATAGTCAACCAAGATTTCGGTCAGTGGAATGTGAAACGTGATCAGCACTCGGCTGGTGTCGAGGTATTCCATGTTTTGAAAGATACCCCGCCGATTGGTCGTCAACTCCATAACCTGTCCAATATAGTCTGATGGTGTAAAGATGCTCAACGCTACCCACGGCTCCGAGATTTCGGCAATCTCGGTCTCCGGAGGCAGAGCGGTCGGGTTGGAAACGATCAGTTTGGTGCCATTTGTTTTCAGGATGTGGTATTCAACGCTGGGGGCAGTGGCCACCAAATCTAGCCCATATTCACGTTCCAGGCGTTCTTGGATGATTTCCATATGAAATAGGCCCAAGAATCCGCAGCGGAATCCAAAACCGAGCGCAGGAGAACTCTCCGGCTCATAACGCAATGCGGCGTCATTGAGTTGAAGCTTTTCCAGCGCGTCCTTGAATACCTCGTAATCCTGCCCTTCGGAAGGATAGAATCCGGCAAAAACCATTGATTTGACGGGGCGGTACCCAGGCAGCGGCTCATGTGCGGGCTGGCTCTGTTCTGTAAAGGTGTCGCCAACGGTGCAATCCTGGAGCGTCTTTAAACCTGTTGCAATATAGCCCACTTGTCCGGCACCGAGTTCGTTAACGGGTACCATTTTGGGCGCAAAGATGCCGACCTCGATTGGGTCTACGGCTATCGAGTTGGACATCAAATGCAGAGGCATGTGTGCATTTACCCTGCCATCCACCACGCGCACATAAGCGACGACCCCTTTGTATGGATCATAGTGTGAATCAAAGATCAAGGCTCTGAGCCGTTGCTGCGCGTTGTCCGGCGGAGGCGGTATGCGCTCGACGATGGCTTCTAGCACTGACTCGACGTTGGTGTTTTCTTTGGCCGAAACGCGCAAAATGTCCTGGGGTAAAAAGCCAAATAAATCACCCAATTCTTGCTCGACTTGATCGGGGTTAGCGGAGGTGAGATCGATCTTGTTGATGATTGGAATGATCGTCAAGTCGTGGTCGAGAGCCTGGTATAGGTTGGCGAGTGTTTGTGCTTCAATACCTTGTGATGCGTCAACGACCAACAGCGCGCCTTCACATGCGTTCAACGCACGCGATACCTCGTAGCCAAAGTCTACATGCCCAGGCGTGTCGATCAAGTTCAATTCATACCTGCTGCCATTCTGAGCGGTATACGCCATTCGTACTGCCGACGCCTTGATCGTCACGCCTTTTTCGCGTTCCAGGTCCATTGTATCCAGAACCTGTGATGTCATTTCGCGTGCTGTGAGTGTGCCCGTCAATTCGAGCAAACGATCTGCGAGCGTGGACTTGCCATGGTCGATGTGAGCGATAATGCAAAAATTGCGGATCAGTTTTGGGTCTTGACGATTTAGAGCTTGCATATTGTTTTTTGGTTACCGTTTCAATTGTTGTTGGTGCAATGATCCCGCGCAAACTTGAGGCGGTAGATTGGATCTCCTCGGGTAATATAGTACTCTTCTTCGCGGGTACGGATGCCGGTCGTGCTTTCTGGGCAAAAGGCATCTGGGCCACAGACATTCGTGAAACCGCCATGGGCGCTGAATAGGGACAGCATCTCCAGGCCAACCTCTTTTTTGTCAGTCATAAGATGTACCTGGCCTTCCGGTTCAAGAAGCGTGTACAGTGTGGCGACGAGGTCGGCGTCGACCATCCTTCGCTTGCGATGTTTTTTGCGAGTTGTCCACGGGTCCGGAAAGTGAATATAAACGCAGCTCAACATTCCTGGATCGAACAAGACAGGCAGGTGCTGCTTGATGTTAGCGTGAACAAGGTATATGTTATCCCGTGGATCCTCACGCAAGCATTGGCGCATTTTTTCAAGCAGGTAATCGCGGATCTCAATGCCCACGAATTGTCTCTCTGGGTTTTCGAGCGCGCGTTGCATCAAGAACTCCCCGCGGCCAAATCCTAGATCTAGCTCGATCGGTTTGTGAACGCCTTTCATAATCGCGGTCCAATCTGGACGCTCGACTCTTAGTTGGACTCGAAACGGGTTAATGCTTTTGCGATATCTTTTTCGGGTCATAGCGGCTTTCGTATCACTGTTGACGCAAAATAGGGGCACATCGCGATGCACCCCTACTTGATCGAACAACTACGCAGTTTTCGTCGTTCTTGTCACTTGATGGAGCCAAATACCTCAATGGGCCAGTATGAAACCCAGGCGCGTCCCACCACTTGGCTGATATGTACCGGGCCAAAAGAACGTGAGTCATTGCTTGCACCTCGGTTATCCCCCATAACGAAAACGTGATCGGGTGGAATGGTCAGCGGCCCATAGCTTCCTCTGGTCTCGACATTGAGATATGGCTCATCCAAAAGTTCCCCATTGATGTACACGCCACCATTTTTGACTTGAATGGTTTCACCAGCCAGAGCGATCACCCGCTTGATCAACAGCTCCTTGCTGTGATCGGGTATGTGCAACACGACCACGTCCGTGCGTCGAGGAGTGTGCAGCCGATAGCTGAGCTTTTCCACTACCAGACGTTGGTCGGTGTGCAAGTTGGGCTCCATACTGTGCCCATACACCCGGGTTGCCTGAGCCAGAAACAGGTTGATCAGCACAGCGATGACGATGGCTGGCAGCACCGTTTCACTCAGTTCGATCGCCCAGGCCCATATCGCGCTTGGACTGGTTCTCTGTGACGCGTTTTCAGGTTGCTGTACCGTTTCTTGTAAAATTGGCTCCTGAACCGGGTCTTGTTCTGTGTCAGGGGAACGTTCTTCCATAAAAGTGTATCCTGATTTCAAGAACGATTGCGGCGATCTTGGGATCGCCCGCCAGATCGTCCGCCGGACCGTCCCCCCGAGCGTCCGCCACTTGACCCACGGGATCGACTTCCCTGGTCGTTCTCTCGTGCCTGTTCTGGCGTCCAGTTTTCCAGCACTGCCTGGCGAGAGAGTCGGATCTTGCCTTCTGGGCTGATGTCGGTGATCATGACCATAATCTCGTCGCCAACCTGGACAACGGATTCAACGCTGGGTACACGTTCACTGGCCAACTGTGAAATGTGCACCATGCCATCTTGTCCTGGCAGAATCTCGACAAAGGCGCCAAAGTCGGTCGTGCGCACGACTTTGCCGGTATAGATTTTGCCCATTTCCGGTTCTTCTACCAGCGATTCGATGCGTCGCTGCGCCGCTTCCGCTGCCGTGCCGTCTGCGGCGGCGATAAAAATAGTGCCGTCGTCTTCGATGTCGATCTTGACGCCGGTCTCTTCCTGAATGCTACGAATCGTCTTGCCGCCTGAACCAATAACAGCGCCGATTTTATCGGGATCGATTTGCATCGTCGTCAGGCGCGGTGCGTAAGGCGATAGCGTGGGGTTCGGTTCGGCAATGCAGTCCTCCATCACGTCCAGGATAGCATATCGCGCTGCTTTGGCTTGATCGAGAGCCTGGGCCATAATCTCGCGGCTGATGCCTTTGACCTTGATGTCCATTTGCAGTGCGGTGATGCCATCGCGCGTGCCGGCGACTTTAAAGTCCATGTCACCCAGGTGATCTTCGATACCCTGGATATCAGTCAAGACTTTGAATGCCTTACTCTCCTGGTCGATAACCAACCCCATTGCGATGCCGGCGACGGGCGCTTTGATCGGCACCCCGGCGTCCATCAACGCCAACGTGCTGCCACAAATGCTGGCCTGCGAGGTGGAACCATTCGAACTAAGCACTTCGCTTACCACACGAATGGTGTATGGAAACTCTGCCTGGGGAGGGATCATCGGTGCCAAGGCGCGTTCGCCCAATGCTCCATGCCCAACTTCCCGGCGTTTAGTGCCGCCGATGCGACCTGTCTCACCGGTGCTGAATGGAGGAAAGTTGTAATGATGCATATAGCGTTTGCTTTCCTCTGGGGTCAGGTCATCAAGCATTTGTTCATCACGAGGCGTGCCCAAGGTGCAAATTGAAAGCGCCTGCGTCTCACCTCTGGTGAACAAGCCCGAGCCGTGCGCCCGAGGCAGCAAACTCGTTTCGGCTGCCAGCGAACGAATCGTCGTTGAGTCTCGGCCATCAGGACGAATGCCTTCGTTAATGATCCGGTTTCGAATCAGATCGCGTAGCTCGTCTTCGAAAGCGTCTTTGATCTCTTTTGGTTCCCACGTTTCGTCCAGGGCATCGACCAGTTCGTCGCGGAGTTGATCAAACGCATCGATTCGCTCCGATTTGACCACCGTGCTGACTATCGTCTCGCGAAGTTTGTTGCCGAGTTCCTTTTGTACGGCCTGGCGCACACCTTCCGGTTCTTCTTTTATCTCATAGCTGCGTTTTTCTTTGCCAACCGCTGCACGCATCTCGTTTTGCATGCGGATCACATCTTGCATTGCTTTGTGGCCGAGTTGAATCGCCTCAAGCATAATCTCTTCGCCGACCTCGTTCGCGCCGGCTTCGACCATCAGCAACGCATCCTCTGTACCGGCCAGTCGCAAGTCGAGTGCACTCTCGGCCATCTCAGAGTGGGTGGCATTGAATGTGTATTCCCCATCGACGTAGCTAACGCGTACCGCGCCAACCGGGCCCGCGAACGGGATATCCGAAATCGTCAGCGCTGCAGAGGCAGCGATGATGTTAAGAATATCGCCGTATTGCTCTTCGTCTTTCGAGAGCACGTAAGTGACTATCTGAACCTCGTTGTGCATACCTTTGGGGAAAAGGGGGCGGATCGGACGGTCGGTAAGGCGTGCGGTAAGGATGGCGTTTTCACCGGGGCGTCCTTCACGCCGAAAGAAAGAGCCGGGGATACGCCCGGCGGCATAGAGCCGTTCTTCATAATCGACGGTAAGCGGAAAAAAATCAATTCCCTCGCGGACGGAACGCGACATCGTCGCTGTCGTCAGCAACACGGTGTCGCCGCAGCGAATCGTAACGGCACCGCCGGCCTGTTGGGCCAGCTTGCCCGTTTCGACGACGATCGTATACTCACCAACCGTCGCCTCAAATTTGTGGGTCCCTAACATTGTAAAAATCTCCTTGCACAACGGGTGTGCAGAGGCCAGGGACTGGGAACTATGTCATAGCCTTATTTATGTCGGCTCTTTCCCGATGTGGAAAGAGACCGACATCTCGTACTAGGGCACACTCCCCAATTCCTTAGCTCCGGCATCACCTATGCGCGAAATGCGGCACAGCAAGCTGACTGCCGCGTAACTGAATAGATTTGTTCTGTGTATGTCAAATCATTGCTGAGCATACACCAAACGAGTAGATGAGCTCATCTTGCGCATCTACTCGTTTGGTGTGTGTGCAGTTCTCTGTTTCTGTCCGATCCTGCTTTATTCGAACAGGCCAATACTCGAGTTCTATGGCTCAACTCTTGCTCATAGTAGTTGATAGCAAGTGGGCTAAATGCCGATGCTCTCGTTTTGGCTTATTTGCGTAAACCAAGTCGATCTACGAGGAGACGATAACGCTGCATATCTTTGCCCTTTAGATATTCCTGGTGTCTCCTTCGCTGTCCTACCAGTTTGATCAAACCTCGTCGTGAATGCTCATCGTGTTTGTGAATTCGAAGATGGTCGATCAGATCATTGATACGAGCCGTCAACAATGCGATCTGCACTTCTGGCGAGCCTGTATCGTTTGGATGAACAGCGTACTCTTGAATAATTGTTTCTTTCCTGTCTTTTGCCAGTGGCACAACAACCTCCTAAAATGACACGTGGAATGTAGCAAACCGCCAACTTTTCCCGTCTTGAGCTTTGTCGCTGGACAAATCTCGAAAGCTGCAAAGGCAACCCTAATACGAAACAGATTATAGCACATTTTTCCCAACATGCCAAGTTTGAACGTTTCACGATGCCGCTTGGATTGTTTACTGGCCTTTTGCTCTTCCTTGGCATTTTAGTTATAATGTTTCCAACGTATGTGGTTTCGTGTGGGAGGTTTGGGATGTGGTTCCAGGTTAGCGGCAGGACAGCGGTAGTAGCATTTTTGGCCTTGTTGGCAGTACTGCCTGCAAAAATCAATGCAACAGAGACAGTTCATTTGTTTGTCAAACTGCGCCAATATGATTCGGTAATGGCCGCACAAACGTTAGCCCGGCATACCGATATCCGTCGTTGGCAGGCGGAAAGCGTCCCCGGATGGTTTCGGGTCTCTATCCCAGATCATGAACTGGCAAGCCTGCGAGCCTCGCTTGCAGGCGATGAAAATGTCTTGGCCTTTGAACAAGAACAAATCATTCACGCAGCGCTGATTCCAAACGACACGTATTGGTCCTCACAGTGGGGAGCAGCGATGATCAATGCTCCTTCGGCCTGGAATGTGACCACAGGGGATGAACAAGTGATCATTGCCATTGTAGATAGTGGCATGGATATGGATCATCCCGATCTGAGCAGCCGGTTGTGGGTCAATACAGCCGAAATCTCGGGCACGTTGGGCATAGATGACGATGGTAATGGATATACGGACGACGTGCACGGCTGGTCATTCATCGAGAGTGGAAACAATGATATGGATGATGGCTACGGGCACGGCACCCACGTAGCTGGCATCGCTGCTGCTGAAAGCAACAACGGTTTGGGCATTGCCGGGGTATGTTGGGAGTGCCGGTTAATGGTCTTGAAAGTGTTGGATACGACGGGAAACGGCATTTATTCAGATGTGGCCGAGGCCGTGATGTATGCCGTGAACAATGGGGCACACATCATCAACTTGAGCCTGGGAGGAACGCCGTACAACCAAGAGTTGGAGGATGCCGTCGATTATGCCTACATCCATAACGTCCTGATCGTTGCTGCTACGGGAAACTATGGGGGGGGGGTGCTGTATCCTGCTGCCTATGAACGTGCTTTTGCCGTTGCCGCCACCAATCAGGTTGACCAGCATGCCGCTTATTCCAATCGTGGGCCGCAAGTGGATGTGAGCGCGCCCGGCAGCAGCATCTATAGCACATGCAAGGGGGGCAGCTATTGCACCAAGACGGGCACATCGATGGCGACCCCCCACGTTTCCGGGCTGGCCGGACTGATTTGGTCCAAGCATTATACGTACACCGTGTCTACCGTTGAAAAGCTGATCATGGATACCGCCGTGGATATCCAAGATGCAGGATGGGATGATCAGACGGGCTGGGGGCGCATTGACGCGCAGCGTGCTTTGTCTTATACCCTTTACGTCGTTTATCTTCCGTTGCTTGTACAAAACGAGTATTTTTTCAGTTGGCCGCTAGTTGAATAATGCACTTTACTCAAGATTGGCGATTCCTTTACAATAGGGAAAAAACTAGTCTGCATCAGTGATGAACTGGTTCACGGCGTCCAGGATGTCCCACAGCGCGTTTGGCGTGTTGGGGGCAGCATCTATGGTTTGTACTGTATTTTTTTGATCGCCATTGCGAATGGTCAGAACGTAGGTGAACCGATCGCAGCACGTGTCTCTTGGCATGTAATTGCCTGTCATCGTGAAAAATCCGAGCTCCTCAACCATTTGCAAGAGGGCTGTTACTTTTTCTACTGGGACTTGGGCTTGCCTGCCGTCATCTGTAACAATACGCCCATCAGCAAAGACCTCCCATTGCTCAGAGAGGCCGGCGAATCCCCCGCTGCGTTGGTAAACGAGCACGGCTTTTTGGCCTGGATCGCAAAGGGTTGCTTGCACCCTATCCTGTGCCGAGTGATACTCGTATCGTTCCTTTCCTCCTTGCAGCACAATGCGGTATCCGGGTGTTATCACCTGGGCATACATCATCCCCGGCTGCGGGCAGCCCAGGCTGGTGTCCCGCCACTGTACGGCCTCGACCGAAATGAGGATGATCTGCTCTTGCAGGATCCCAAGTTGTCCCGCCATATCAGCTTGCGCCCAGGCGACAGCATCGGCCGCTTGCGCAGGAATCTCGATCGCCGTTTCGCTGCCTGGTTGTTCGGGCGGCGGCAGAGGCGAGATGTTATGCTGCGCTTCCGGGCTTGGCAACGGTGAAACCGCGTGCTGTGGCGGGAGCGTAGGTGTGGTTGTAGGTAGCACTTGAGGCTCGACTCTGGGGGGGGCTTGCGTTGGTTCAATCGTACTCTCTTTTCCTGGCGAGCACCCCGCAAGGATGAGCATGGCTACCAGCACGCATATCGGCCAGCTTGCGAGCCGCATAGCGCCGGTTTTGTTCATTTTATCCTCCTGCAATCTGGTTCGGTTTTGGTATAAAGACGTATTATCCCTTGGTTTGGTTCCCCGCCCAAAAAGCCTTCTCGTCGCTGGGGGAAGGCTTGCGATGGCACCCTATTTCGAACGTATTTAGCTGCCCGGTTCGGATAGTGCTTTTTCTACAGCGCCCAGCGTGGGCGGAATGCTGCGTGGATTTGTCACCGCTTTCATTGCTCCGGGCACGTCTTTGAGTCCGCTGCCGGTTACCAGGACGACGATGCGTTCGTTTTTGTCAACCAGCTTGTTCTCTCGTGCCTGTACCAACCCCGCATAACTGGTCACGCCCGCCGGTTCGCCAAACACGCCGGCTTGTTGGGCCAGGATACGCATCGCCTCCAGGATCTCGTCATCGGTCACGGTGAGAAATGCGCCGTTTGTGTCGCGCACGGCGCGCAATGCCTTGATCCGGTCGCGGGGCATGTTGACCGAAATCGAATCAGCCAGCGTGTCGGCCTGTACGGCGGTGACTTGTTCCGTACGATCGCGCCAGGCGTTGTACAGCGCCGCCGACCCGGTGGCTTGTACGCCGATCAGCCTGGGCAGGTGGTCGATCCAGCCCAACGCATACAAATCGCGTAACCCCTTGCCCAGCCCACCGATAATGCAGCCATCGCCGACTGAGACGAAAATGCAATCAGGCGCTTGCCAAGCCAACTGCTCACAGATCTCTAGCGCTGCCGTCTTTTTTCCCTCTGACAGGTAGGGATTGTAGCCTGTGTTGCGGCTGTACCAGCCAAAGGTCCGGCATGCTTCCAGGCACAGGTCGAATGCCTGGTCATAGGTGCCCTGCACGGGGAGCACGGTTGCGCCGTGGATAAGCAGTTGCGCGATTTTGGCCTGGGGGGCCGTTTCAGGTACAAAAATGATGGTCTTGATCCCCAGGCTGGCCGACAGCGTCGCCAAAGAAGAGGCCGCATTGCCGGTGCTGGCTGCGGCAATAACCGGGGCGTGCCATTCTATTGCCTTGACAATACCTATTGCACTGGCGCGATCCTTGAAAGAGGCGCTGGGGTTTCGCCCTTCGTCTTTGACATAGACCGCTGCCAGATCAAGCGTTTGTTCTAGCCCGTGCGCGCGGTACAGCGGCGTCCAGCCCACACAAAAAAGGGGATGCTGATTCTCTTTGCTGCGCAGTTGCCTGGTGAGTGATGCATCGAGAGGCAATAGGGGGGCGTATCGCCAGATCGAACGTTCTGTATTCTGAATCATGCTCTCCAACGTGAAGCGCTTGCCAAGCGCGTCATAATCGTATTGAACGTCCAAAATGCCTTCATCGCCATGGTGGTCACACACATAACGATATGCCTGGGGCGCATATGCTGCACCGCACAGAACGCACTTGAGGCCGGTCACGTCGCGCATGATCTGGTTATCCTAGATGTGGAAATGACCGGCGCCCTCGACAATGCGCTGTGTATATCCTGTGATATACGGTTTCAGATCGCCCAGCAGTTGTTCCCATTGGTCGCTGGCAAGCACTTTTTGCAGGCTGCCTTTGTGTTTGCTGTCTTCAACGATGCCCAGCAAAACCTGGGGAGCTGTGCCGTATACCGTATACCATGCATCCTGTAGCTCGAGGCCAAGAGATGGCAGCTTGGCAACAAATTCCCGCACGCGCCTAAAGTGCTCTCGCTCGCCGTCGGCGCGAATATTCCAGGTTAACAGGGCCTTTTTAGCCATGCTCTTCTCCAGTTGTCGTTTTGATTGAACCTCGAGTTGACGCTGGCAGGACAATCACGCGCGCAATGCACTTTCATTCACTCACTTCTTCATGCCAAAGCATTTGTATCTTTTCTAGCATCTCTTCAGTCGCCGCGTCCGGATCGTCTTCAAACCCGGGCAGGGACAAGAGGCGGCGGAAAAGGTTGGGAATGCTCAAGTCAAGCGGATTCAGATCGGGATATCCTTTGGCCAACTGTTCGGCAATTTGTTCCAGGTTGGACCACTGCAAGGGAACCTGTTCTTCTTCTGGAATAATAGGGCAAGCTTCTTCGACCTCTTCACCTCCCAGTTCTTGCGCCTTTTCCAGGTTGCCTTGTCGCCGATAATAGTCGGCAAGGGCCATCTTGAGTGCATCAGCAGCCAATACCGAACAGTGCATTTTGACCGGAGGAAGTCCGCCCAAAGCTTCGGCAATGGCACGGTTGGTCAGTTCCAACGCTTCGTCGATCGTTTGCCCCATAATCAACTCGGTCGCAATGGAACTCGTTGCAATTGCCGCACCACAGCCAAAGGTGCGGAATTTGACGTCGGTGATCACATCGTTTTCGACACGGATCGACATTTCCATCATATCACCGCAGACCGGGTTGCCGACTTTGCCGACGCCGTCTGCGTTCTCGATAAACCCCACATTCCGGGGATTGGTAAAGTGTTCAATGACCTGATCGCTGTATTTCATCTATTTATCCTCTATCATCTATTCGTAAAAACTTGGCTAGTACGCCCATTTTACACGTTTTTACGCGACAGGTCAACAAGTGCAAGTCTTCCAAAGTAGCCAAGTAAACGCCTGTCGAGTTCCCAATTATCTCTGTAGCCAATATGCGCCTTGAATTTTGAGCCGGGTATGGGTATAATCTTATTAAAGCAAGATCGTCTTTGTGCCTTGCCTGACGTGATGTCGAGTACGATATTTATAAGGATCTTTAGGGTGAAATGGGGGATCAAAATGTCTGATTCAAGCGATCGAGAACAAGTCAGCCTTGAACAAGTTGAACACCTTTACCAACAGTGCCAGGGCTTGCAGCGCCAGGTTGAACGGTTTCAAGTGCTGCAGCGGATCAGCCAGCAAGTTGCTTGGGAATTGGACATCGACCGGCTTTTGCACAGCATTCTGCGTTCTGCAGTCGAGGTGATGGAAGCCACAGCCGGGTCGTTGCTGCTCCTGGACGAGATGACCGACGAATTGGTGTTTGCCGTCATCGAAGGTGGGGGAGGCGAAAGGCTGCTCAATACGCGTATGTCGCGCCACCAGGGGATCGCCGGCTGGGTGATGGATCACCAGGAAGCGGTCATCGTCGACGACACCGTGCACGATCAGCGATTTTATGCCGCCATCGGCAAGAGCGTGGATTTTCAGACGACGTCGCTGATCAGCGCGCCCATGGTTGCTCGGGGCAAAGAGATCGGCGTGATCCAGATCCTGAATAAACAGAGTGGCGAACGGTTCGATCAAGACGATAAGACGCTGCTGAATGCCTTTGCTTCCCAATCGGCCATTTCTATTCGTAATGCGCAGTTGTACCAAGATCTGCGCGATGAACGTGACAAGTTGGTGGTTGTTGAAGAGGATGTGCGGAAGCGGCTGGCGCGTGACTTGCACGATGGCCCAACGCAGCTTGTTGCGGCGATTCAAATGAACCTGCAATTTGTGCGCATGTTGCTTGAAAAAGAGCCGGAAAAGGCGGATGCAGAGATAGTCCAGGTGATGCAGGTCGCCGAACAGGCGATGCGTCAACTGCGGACGATGCTGTTCGATTTACGCCCGGTCATTTTGGAAACAAAGGGGTTGGTGCCGGCTCTGGAAGCATATTCAGGTCGATTGACCGAAACGGAGACGTTTACCGTTCACCTCAAAATCGAGGATGAGATACCTCGCTTGAGTAAGCAAGCCGAGTCGGCGGTATTTGCTGTGATTCAAGAAGCGATCGGCAACGCAAAAAAACACGCTCATGCCAGCAATATGTGGATTGCCTTGCAGCTCAAAGACCGGATGCTGGAGACGAGTGTCCAAGATGATGGCCGGGGGTTTGATACTGGCAAAGCGCTGTCCAAATCCGAATCCCAGGGCAGCCTTGGGTTGACCAATATGTACGAACGTGCCGAGATGGTTCAAGGCAAGCTCTCTTTTGTTTCCCAAGAGGGCAGTGGTGCAACGGTCCGGCTTGTTTTGCCGCTGGAACCCAATATGCCTGAAGCACAAGATGTCACCTTGGACGAACAGTGACGCACTAAAAGAGCGGCGCGGTCATCTTATTCCTTGATAGATGGCCGCAGTGCGCGTCGCTTCCTCGGCAATGATCTGTCGCAAGGATGGCGGTGAGATCACTTCAACCTCAGCGCCCCAACTTCTAATCCAGGGGTGCATTTCTTTCGGCTCAGAGATTTGCACGGTAAACAGACAGCCGCCATTCTTGAGGTCGTCGATTTCCTGTGAAGGGTGCCATACCGATTCCTTGACGCGCGAAGCGACCTCTGGAGAGAATTGGAGTACGACCTCGACTTGTCCTTCGCTGTGCATAATCCCCCAACTGGCCTGCAAGTATTTGTTGGGATCAAAATCCTCAGGAATGGTGTACGATTGGTCTAGCATTTGCGCGCGTTCTAGCCGTTCCAGTTTGAACGTGCGCATTTCGCCGCTCCAATCATCCAGACCAATGACATAACAGGCATAGCCAATGCCCGATGGTTCGATGAAATAGGGCGAAAAGTCGCGCTGGCGCACTTGGCCGCTGCGCGGGGAGCGGTACCATAGTCGCACTTGGCGTTGCAGGGACCAGGCGATCGTAATCGCTTCCAGGACCTGGATGTAGCGATCGTTGATCGGTCTTTCGCGCACATAGGCGGCAGTATGGGCAATGTGACTGCTGATCGGTTCGGGCAAAGAGGTTGCCAGTTTGTCCAATGCGGTGACGACGTGCGGATTATGTTCATCGGAGTGACGGGCCAGCAGGCGAGCAGCCATGTACAAGGCAACAGCTTCGTTGAAATTAAGCCGGACGGTGGTTAGATAATGCTCGCGCTCGATGCCAAAGCGACCTTCATCTTGCCATATCGGCACACCGCTGGCGCTCAACAGATCCAGGTCGCGGTATATGGTCCGTCGATTGACGTCGCATTTTTCGGCAATTTCGGGCACGCGCAGCCCGTTGTGTGAGAGAAACAGCATACGCTCAATGGCGCGCAGCCGTTCAGCACGGTTCAGCATCCGACCCATGTTGCACCTCCTTCACAAGTTGCAAACATTATAGCCCAAAATCGTTGGCCATGCGAATTGTGCGATTCTTTGTTTGACAGTGCGCCTGTAATGCGGTATAGTATACCATTGATTTCCAGCATCGACCTGTAAGCATATCCGAGTGCGGGCTTGGGTCAACGCTGTAGAATGGGAGAAACCCAAATCAGCCTCTTTTGTGTGATTTGCTGGCTGGAATGGGCGCTGATAAAGGGGATAGAGGATGGCCAAATTACCCAACGGAAAACAATTGCCGGGCAAATTGTTTGTTGTCGAGGGCATCGACGGATCGGGCAAAAGTACGCAGCTCGACTTGCTGCGCAAATGGTTGATTGGTGAAGGATACTGTGTGGCGTTTAGCGAATGGAATTCGTCACCCATTGTGCGCACGACCACGCGTCGGGGCAAAAAAAAGCAGCTTCTTTCGCCGACGACATTCAGCCTGATTCACGCAGCCGACTTTGCCGATCGTGTACAACGGCAGATGCTGCCAGCGCTCAAATCTGGTGCGATCGTGCTGGCAGACCGGTACATGTTTACCGCGTTTGCGCGTGACGTAGCGCGAGGTGTGCACCCACAATGGGTGCGCGGCCTCTATTCCTTTTCTGTTCAGCCGACCGTTGGTTTTTATTTTCGTGTCCCATTGCAAGAATCGCTGCGGCGGATTCTGCACGGCCGTCCTCAACTCAAATATTACGAAGCCGGTTTGGATATAGGATTAAGTAGCGATCCGTATGAAAGCTTTTCCCTGTTTCAGGGACAGATTCTCAAAGAATATGACAAGATCGTCGACGAGTTTGGCTTGACCGTGGTCGACGCGATGTTGCCCCTGACCGAGCAGCAAGAGACGATCCGCGAGATCGTCGCGCCATATCTCAAGGGCGTGCTAAAGGCCGAACGCAGCGCATGGCGCGATGCGCTCACCAAAGAACAGCTTTACGGCCGGTATCTGAAAGACATTGGCACAGAGAGGGGGCAAATATGACCAAGGTCAAGTTTTATGGATATGGATTGCCGGGCATTCAGAAAAAGGATCTCCCGGGTCGTTTGATTGTCCTGGAAGGAACCGATGGTGTGGGACGCTCGACTCAGGTGGCGCTGCTGCGCGAGTGGCTCGAATCAAAAGGCTATGCGGTGGCCTCCAGTGGTTTGAAACGTTCGATGCTTGCCGGCAAAGGCCTCATGCTGGCCCAGGAAGGAAACGTGCTGGGCGCCAGGACCAACGCGCTGTTTTATGCGACCGATCTTGCCGATCGTCTGGAACGAGAAATCATTCCCGCATTGCGCGCCGGCTTTGTTGTCGTTACCGATCGTTACATCTATTCGATCTTGTGCCGCGCGTTGGTTCGAGGGCTTGACTATGCGTGGGCATACAACGCGATCGGTTTTGCTCTGATCCCGGACAAGGTTTTCTATTTGCGTACCGATCTCAACCACTTGATCCCACGGGTATTAAACGCACGGGGATTTGACTATTGGGAATCGGGGATGGATTTCCTGCACAACCGGGACTATTATGAGAACTATATCGAGTATCAGAGCCGGGTTATTGCCCAGTTTGATAGTATGGCCGAAGAGTTTGATTTCCAGGTCATCGATGCGACGCGCAGCGTGCACGAAATATTTGTCGATTTGTCCAAAGACATCAAAAAACTGATCAAAGGGATGAAACCCAGTTCGCCCAAAATGGACAGCGACTGGTGAACCAAAACCCGAGTACGTTATGTTTACAAGGCGGCGACAGCGCGCGCCAGTGAATAGCGTACCCCACTTTGGTTAAATTCTTGCCACACTTGTGGGAATGTCTGTAGCAGGTTTTGTAGTTCGCGCTGCTTGAAGGCCAGATAGGCGACTACCCCGGGGGCGATGATCGAGCTGCCCAATGCATCTTGGCGCGAAAATAGGAAATCGCTCAAAATCTTGTTGGCCACGTCGGCGTCGTTCAGGTTGCCCAGATGATCCTGGAGACGGACGACGTGTGCAATGACCTCCTGGGCTTCCTCTCCCAACACCTCACGAAAGAATTCCAGCGTATAGCGCAGGCGTTTGCAATCAATACGCAAGGCGTGGAGTATCGAAATTGAAGCACCCTCTAGTACCGTATCAAATGCCTGAACGTGTTCCCAGCGGGTATAGATCAGTCTCGGAGCAACGTGGCGAACCTGGTATGGCTTGGGAGGGAAGCCTTTCACTTTGCGGCTGCCCTCACCGGGTGTGGTGAGAAAGCGGCGGAAATCGCGAACAAAATCCTGGTATTTTGTGTCCTGCAAGTGGCTGATCATCTTGGCCCGTGCTTTGTCTCTCTGCTTTTCCCAGGCTTGGAGCAAAGGATCAATATCCTGGGCATTTTCCGGAGGAAGCGTCTCAAGATAGTGTCGTGCTTTTTCCATCAACACGTCCAGGTCGCGCACCTGGCCCAAGACCTGTGCCGTTCGTCTCAAGCCAACTAGATGGGGGCGGATCGCGTCCTTTTTGAAATAGGGTGAGAATAGTTGAAAAGCAGACCTCATCCGCCGGGTGGCGACGCGCATATCGTGCAATGCCTCGATGTCTGTCCCTTCTTGTGTGGCCGTTTGCTTCTCGATCATACGCCAAAAGTGCAAGTATAACACTTTGCGTCCTGCTTCACTCATTGCCTCGTCGGGAAGGATGCCCGGGGAGACGGGTTCTTGCAGTGGCAATGGACCCGGTTCGTGCGCAGGTATCGCTTGTTCGCCCAAACCGGATTCCCGTCCAGCAGGGACCTGTTCGCCCGTTTCCTGGTTGTCGGAGGAGGATGGATTGGCTTGTTCATCCAGGAACACAACTGGTATTCCGAACCGGTGTTCCCACAAGTCGGCTTTGGCTTCGGCGCGCGCGGCGTCCACCGAGGCGTATGGCCCGGAAACGCTCACGCGAAGGGGTGACAGTGCGGGTTGGATCGTGTCCAGCGTCGTCGTCTGGCTCTGCGAATAGTCAAGTCCATCGGCAATGCGCACGAGTGCGGCCAGCGCCAGGGTATCTTGCTGGATACCTGGAGGCAGCGACGCAACCGCTTTGGCCTTGAGCCGCCGGGGTTTGAACTTTTTGCGATGCAAAAAGACGGCGGCTGCCAGCATGTGCTGTTCGACTTTGCTCAATTCGCGGAGAGGATTGTCCAGAATGATGTCTCGCCCGGCGATGTGGTGCCGGATCGGATCGGATTCTAGCCCGACGTTGTGCAGCATACCCATCACATGCAGCAGTTTGCGGCGATCGACGCCTAGTTGGTGTATCGGCTCAAGTGCGTCGAACAGAGCCAGTGCGTGCTCTGCTACACATTGCGCATGTGCAATGTCAACCTGGAAGCGATTGCACATCTCACTAACGCTCATACCTTCCCGGTTGGGCGGCGATGCGTCAGCAAGCGCAAGCAGGGAGAGTGCTGGCTCGCCGTTTGGATCCAGGTTTTGGTCTGGGTCCTGAGCTAAAGCCAGCAGTTCGACGGGGAAAACGCCCATTCGATTTTCTCGAAAGCGTGCGATCCACTCGTATGCCCAGCTTTTCGATCGCCCAAGTTGGACGGCCAGTTTTCGGACCGGCGCGTTGTTTTGGTATTCCAGAATCAACTGGGCGCGATCCTGCAATAGCAGATCGTCGGCATGTTTGGTGATGTACTCAAGCTGGGCGCGCTCTGCCGAAGAGAGTTGATCCAGAATTTCTTGGTTTTCGGACTCGCTTTGCACCAGGAGCGCCATACCGAGGTCAAACTTGGAGCGGCGTTCTGCCTCTAGCCCCCATGTTTGTCTCAGGTGATTTGCAAGGATGTGCAGTTGGTCAATTGTCCCCTTGGGCATCACTTCGACTTCGAGAACCCAAAACGATTGCTGCCGCTGGTGTGATTGGATAATGACTTGATCGATGCTGAGTTGGGCGATAGTCCGGCCATTTTCCACCAGATACCGTACCGTCCGTTCTTGTTCAACGGCAAACAACTTGTGAAGGGGCTCATCTTTTACCAGCGAGAGGATCAGGTCACGTGCTTCGCTTTCCGGCCAGGTCTGGGGGTGAATGCTTGTTACATCGATGTTTTCCACATCGACTTGATCCGCAAGGACGAACTCGCTCTCAAAGCGTTGGTGGATGGCATCATCTACGTCTCCGAGTCCTTTGACGGTGACGATGCGTTGCCCATCCTGACGCCGGATCCGGCATGCATAGTAATTTTGAGCCAGTGTCCGTTCTGGTGTGTCAAAGTAGCGATCCTGGACACGGTGGAAGTCTGGCTGTCCTGGAGCAAAGACAAAAGGGCCCAGGCGGACAATACTTTTCAATCGTTTGATGGTGTCTTGATCCGGAATCGTGAATTTGGCTTCCACTTCCATTGCACTCCTCCTCACTCCTATGCGTGGGCCCCTGGCATTCCAATTCGGCCGTCTATGTCTGCCGTTTTGGCGCAATGTTCATAATCACCATATCCTGGTTGCGATAGGTTGTGTGCTCGACGCTTTGCCAACCGAGACGCCGGTAAAAGCGTTCTTGATCTGGTGTGAACAACCATAACGTCTCGATCCCCATCTCTGCGGCACGCTCTACAACATAACTCACCAACGCCGAACCGGTGCCATGGCCGCGATCGGCTTTGTTGACGTACACGCCGACCAGCCATGGCGACAGATCCTGGCGGGTATGCATGTCGTACTTGGCCAAGCTTGCTACGCCTATGACGCGGTGAGAGGATAATGCGATCCACGTTTGTGGCAAACCGTCTTTTCGAAGCCCCTGTCGTAGAAACTGGGTAAACGTTTCCAGCGAACTGCCTGGAATCTCGTGACCCCACTGGTCAAAGCGCCATTGGGCAGCGACGGGAATCGCTTCCGGATAGTCTCTTAATGGCAGGATTTGCAGCATGTTATATCCTCAACCTTAACCTGAATCAGAGAAAGGCAAGGTCTCCGATCAGATTGATCAATGCCAGCAGTGAGCGCATTTTTGCAGCTTATTGGTTTGTTGCCATACCAAGTTCGTTTGCGACCCAGCCCAGCGCCAATTCTGCCAGTTTAGCGTGTGTGGGTTTGCCGTCTTTGTCCCAGCCAACCATCTGGTAGTACAGCGCCTTGGCCGATTCAAATTCTTCAACCGGGATGGCGACTCCGTCGGTCGCACCTCCCTGCAACGGGACCTGCATCTTGGCCGGCATGGTATCTGCTTCTGCGCCGACACCCTCACGAGCGTTAAAGGCGCGCAGTAAGTTTAGCCTTCGCTCGCCCACCTTCATCAATTCCCACAGGCTGACATCCCAGCCGGTGATCGCGTGCACGGCGTCGACCAACTGATTCGAGCTGTATAACTGCCAGGCCGGGCCGTAGACAAATTTGCAGCCACAGAGGCAATCCAGAGCGCTCTGGATTTGCTGCGAATAGACCGAATACCTCACCATTTCATCGTTCAGCACGCGGGGCGGCTGCGGATCGAGCAAGCCGATTTCGGCCATTCTTTCCGGGAAGCGGGGATAAGATGTGCAATGCTCGTATACTGTATGATCGGCACCGCCGGGGTTGACGGCATAGAGAAGGGCCATCGTACGCTTGGTGTGAGGCATATGGGCTGGGCATTCACGGTTCTTGACCGCGACAACAAGTTCTTGTCCTATGCCCAACTCTTGAGCCGCCCGCGCAGATCCTTTGCCTAGAATGCGACCAAAGCCTTCGCGCTTGCCGATCATTTCGACCAGTTTGACCATCACGTCAGCATCGCCAAAACGAACCTCAATGCCACCTGTGTCTTGGGATGTAAGCAGCCCGTTTTCAAAACAATCCATTACCCAGGCGATTGTCGCACCACAGGTAATCGTATCCATACCATACATGTTGCACAGTTGGTTGGCATAGGCGATGGCTTTTAGGTCGGAGATACAACAATAAGAGCCCAGTGTCCCGATTGACTCGTATTCAGGTCCACCATAGCGTGGATCGACCTGGTAGGGGCCATCGGTTACTTGCACGACGCGCTTGCAGCGCACCGCGCAAGCATAGCAGGTATCATTCTTGATCAAGATTGTCTCTGCCATCCGCTCGCCGCTGATCTCTTCGGCGTGTTCGAACGTGCCGCTTGCCCAGTTTCGAGTGGGCAACCCACCCACCATGGATTGCGCGTTGATCAGCACGGATGTACCGAGCCGTTTGAAACCAGCCACGCCAGATTGATCGACGTTTTGGGCGCCCGACCGCGCCAGGGCTCGAAGCGTTTCGGGCTCGGCCAGGTCCGGTCGGTTTCGCCCGCGCACGGCAACGGCTTTGAGATTCTTGGCGGCCATCACCGTGCCCATACCGCCGCGCCCGTTGACCCGATTTGAATTATTGATCAACACGCCATAGAGGACGCCTTGTTCTGAGGCCGGGCCACATTGCAACACTTGGACGCGCGTATCATTCAATTCCTCCCGGATCGTGTCCTCTACGTCGGCGGTAAATCGCCCCATCAGGTGTGCTGCGTCTCGCAGTTCGGCTTCTCCGTCGTGCACCCACAGGTAGACTGGTTTTTGAGCTTGGCCATGAATGACAATGCCATCAAATCCAGCAAACTTGAGTTCTGCCGGAAAAAAGCCCCCTGCAGCGGACTCGTCTGCCAATCCACTCAGCGGGGACTTGGCTGTCGCTGCGATGCGTGACTGTCCCGAGATCGGCGCGCCAGTGATGACGCTGACCATCAAGCTGAGCGTGTTTTCTGGCCCAAGTGGGTCGGCCCCCGCCGGCGTGTGCTTGAGCAAATAATAGGTGCCCATTGCGCTGCCGCCCATATATTTGCGATAGAATGTGTCGCCCGGTTGCTGTACATCCAGTTTTTCCGTCGCCAAATCCACGTGCAAGATTTTGCCAGTGTATCCGTATGGCATCTTTTTCACCTCGCCCTCATCCTTAAAACTGCATCATAACCAATTTCTACAGATTATACACGGTAAAGGGCTCTAGTCAAGCGTATCGTTTGGGGTAGGGCATTTGTTATCCGGGCAAGCGTTCTGGAGTGTCTTGACGTTCCCATATCAACAAACAATGTTCCAATTAGGAAAAATGGCTTATTGCCATGCGTCTAGACTTGTGGTAAAATCTTATTATGTTCACTTGTGCTGGCAAGTGTGGACATAATAAAGCTACCACGCTTGCATCTGGTCAAAGTTTCGGGTATAATAATTCTAGTAGTAGTGACAAACAATTTTTGTATTTGTATCTATTACTACAAGGTATATTGTGCGTCTTTTTCGGCAGGAACGTCTCATAGTCCTGGTTGCCGGCAGCTTCGTTTTGGTTATCGTGACAGGGTGGCTTGTCATCAACCACTTTGGTGAAGCGGATCGGCTCGTTGCTTGGCAGGACCCAAAGCGTGTTCTGGAGTGGAAGGCGATTTCGCCAACATTGGCACTTCAGGCACTAGAAGGCTCGTCGTCGCAGACCGTTTTTGTCAAGGCTATCTCACAAAACGACGTTCAAACTGCTTATGCGACCCTGGTCTATGCGATTGAACTCGGTCCAGAAAAAAAAAGTGGTTTGTTACTCTGGCTAGCTCAAAGCCAGGCAACAGAGAATGCACACTCGATACAGGCCATACGGTTTTCTTGTTATCACATGGCAGCGTCGATAGCGACCGTTGCTTTCGATATGGCCGATTTAACAAAAGCGAATACGCTGCTACAAGCCGGCCGCGGAATGGCAGATCTTGGTGCCCCGGCGCAGGCGCTTTTTTACCTGGACCAGGTGTATGCAATTGCCCGTCACAGCCAGCAATTGACGCACGCGCATCGTCGTATTCTGTTGGACGAGTTGATTCCGCTTTATCAACGCCTGGGACGTCAACCGGGAACCTGGCAAGAGCTTGTAGAGCAAACAACAATACTTGTATCGCCGGATCTATATTCATTCCCTAGGCATACGCAGTTATTGGAGCGTCCACAGCTGATCTATAGCAATCAAGCCGCGATTCAAGCGGCCGCAGCGCGACAGCGTATGGCCGAGCACATCAGGCACGAACTTGGATCGACGGCGCAAAAAACGGCGTCACACCAAATGGAGAGCCTGGCCATTGTTCTGACACACGAGGATCAGGTTCACCAACAGAGCTATGAAGCGTGGCAAGGTCGCCAGGTTGATCTGTTCCGCGATCGAGCGGCCTGGATGACCATCAAGTCTCGAATTGCTCATAGAGGGTTTGGTGTAAGCATTGTTCCCGAATGGGAAGCACGCGCTGATGACATAGATGCCGAACTAGTGACAGCATTGCAAGCACTTGTGCAATACCAACAAGCTGAACTGCCAAGAGCCGCATTCTTGTTGCAGCTTGAGTATGGTCTGCTGGGCTACTATGCCGGCTGGCCGCAAGCAGAATGGGCAGACGAGGTTGTTCGTTGGCCCCACGCCGAACTGTACATCGCCGTTCGCCGAGAAAACAATAACGTGTTCTTTTTTCTGGATGGTTAATGACATCTATAAGGGGAAGCTTATGGAATGGGAAGAGCCTGTCGAGGAAAAAAAGAAAGGCATAGAGCCTAGTCAAGCGGGTACGGTTTTATTCATCATCCTGACTGTCGTCATTGGCCTGTGTTATCTGATGATCTTTCTTAATCCTTATGTCCCGCTTAACCCGTTTCCGCCGCCCGTGCCTATCATTGAAACAGCTACGCCAGTGGCTGCGGTGCCGACTTTGCCTCCTACTGCTACGCCAACATCCACCTATCCTGCTACGTGGACGCCGACGATAACGCCTACGCCTACAGGGACAAATACACCTTGGCCTACGGCGACGCCCACGTATACGCCTGGGCCGATCCCGCCCTTTTCGCTCAGAGAGGATCCGATCTATACGTCACAAAGGGCATATGACAAACTGTATGACGGATCTCGCGGCAACGTACTCCCTGAAAAGTATTGGCCCGACAAGTGGTGGACGGGAGTGGCCGGTGAGATCACGACGCCCGGTGGCGATCCGGTAATGAATGCGACGATCAGGGTATGGGATGACAAAGGGCACGTCTGGGAATCCCATCCCGGCGACGTCGAAGAACACGTTCGGATCAGATATTCGACGTACTATGATGAGGATTATGGCGGTCGTGGCACAGAGGCGTGGTGGGATCAGTTCCTGGAGACCAGTTGTCGCGAAGTCGTTACCGTAAACGTTCAGGTGCGTAGTGGAGAATTGCGATCGAATGTTATCACCGTCAAGACCAAGGGCCGTTGTCAGGAGAACTTGATCTTGCTTCACTTTGTCAAGAACTACTAGCGTGACTCTGTTTGACTTTTCTTACTTGAACAGTCTATCAGAGCGATTATCTTGAGGCATAGCTCTATCGAGCGGTTCATATAAGGATGTGCAGATGGAATCGCACAGTACGTTGGTATCAGATATTATGGATGAGATGGATCCACAGATGTTGGATTTCATCAAAAAACACGTGACAACGTTTACGCGCTGGGATCTGATCAAGTTCTTTTATGAGAACGTTGATACCCACGACACTGCCGAAAACCTGGCTCGATACATTGGGCGTGCCACCGAACTGGTGAAACAGGAAGCGGACACTTTGGTCGAGGAAAATATTCTGACAGCACTCCGGGAAAGCGAACATACAATTTACATGTTGACTGGAGACAAAGATATACTCAAAATAATTGCCGACTTGGTCGAGACGTCTCAAGAGCGGACGTTTCGAATGAAATTGGTTTATCACATCTTGCGCGCAGGAGGTCAAGAATGACAAAGCGAGTCCGCACCGGTGTAGAGGGATTGGACGACGTATTGCATGGGGGATTTATCGAAGGGTCTGCTGTTTTGTTGCAGGGGGCCCCAGGGACGGGGAAAACGACGCTCGGCCTGCAGTATCTGCATACGGGTGTTGTTCAAGAGAATGAGCCCGGGCTCCTGGTGACGTTTGAAGAGTTTCCCTATTCACTCTACCGGGACGCTCAGGTGCACGGCTGGGACTTACGCGCTTTGGAAGAGGCGAACAAGTTGCGCATCATTTTTACATCTCCCCAGATCTTGCTTTCCAGCCTGCAATCTCCAACCAGCCCGCTGAACCGTACAATCATCGAATGGAATGTGCGGCGTGTCGTTTTGGATAGCATTACGCACTTTACGCGGATGACGCGCGATCCACATGAATTGCGCAATGTGTACAATGCGGTGATCAATGCGTTCAAGCGCGAGGGGATTACGTCTCTTTTGCTGAGTGAAAGCAGTTCGCACAAGCTGTATTCGGACAAAGGACGTCTTGCTTATGTCGTCGATACAATTATGATGATGCGTTACGTCGAGGTTGACAGTGCCATGCAGCGCGCCTTGCTTGTGTTGAAAATGAGAGGCAGTCAACATTCCAAAAACATCTATCGTTTTGGTATTGAACAACAGGGCATTGTCATCAAGGAGCAGTTCCAAAATTTGCATGGTGTGCTGACCGGGATGCCGACACATCTGAGCAGTCGCGGCCATTAGCCTGGTTTTGGGGGGGGTATGGCCGAGGTTGAAAACGCCAGTGAACAACTGGCGTTTTTCTTTTTCCGGCTCGTTTGCCAAAAATAAGAAAAACCGTATAATAGCAATGTTGTCAAATGGTCGATGTTGCCGCCCCTGCCGTCGGTTACGGTTGGGGCGATGTTGTGATTAAAGTACGAATAGGAGGCTTTTGTAGATGACGAAAAAATGGGTGTATTTGGCACGAGATGGCAAGGAAGCATATGCAAAGGTGTTGGGCAAAGAGCCAGACCTTGCTGAGATGAAAAACATTTTCGGCGGCAAGGGCGCGGGCCTGGTGGCAATGACCGCATCCGGCGCACCGGTGCCACCAAGCTTTACGATTACGACCGAGGCGTGTGTCGAGTATATGGACACAGACGAGTTCCCCGAAGGGATGTGGGAACAGACCTTGGAAGCGATGAAGGACATCGAGGCACAGACGGGCAAAAAGTTTGGCGATCCGTCCAACCCGTTGTTGGTTTCCGTTCGTTCCGGTGCGCGGCAGTCGATGCCGGGCATGATGGATACGGTCCTGAACCTGGGGCTGAATGACGAGACTCGTGCGGCCCTGGCCAAGCTGACCGGTAACGAGTGGTTTTCTTACGATGCTTACCGGCGTTTCATCACCATGTTTTCCGATATCGTGATGGACTATTCGCGGCTTCATTTTGAGGAAAAGCTCGAAGAGTTAAAGAAAAAAGAGGGGATCAAGCTGGACACCGACGTCAGTCTCGATGGCTTGAAAAAGCTGGTTGCTGAATACAAGGCTATGTACAAAGCGCGTTTTGGCGAGGATTTCCCCACCGATCCGTACAAGCAGCTTGAATTGTCGATCAAGGCCGTCTTTGACTCGTGGAACGGTGCGCGTGCCATCGCATATCGCGACCACGAAGGCATTCCCCACGACTGGGGCACCGCCGTCAACGTCTGCACCATGGTCTTTGGCAATATGGGCAGCGACTCGGCCACCGGTGTGGCCTTTAGCCGCAGCCCCAGCAGCGGCGCGCACGAGTTTTTGTACGGTGAGTTCCTGATCAACGCTCAGGGCGAAGACGTGGTAGCCGGCATCCGCACCCCGCAGCAAGTCAGCCTGGAAGGCTCGCGTGATTGGGCCAAATTCCAGGGTATTTCCGAAAAGGAACGTGCCGCCAAGTATCCCAGCCTGGAAGAGGTCATGCCCGAAGCCTACCAGCAATTTCTCGGGATCGTCGATATGCTGGAACACCATTACCGCGATATGCAAGATATGGAGTTCACGATCGAGCGCGGCAAGCTGTGGATGCTCCAGACCCGCAACGGCAAGCGCACCGCCGCCTCGGCGATCAAGGTCGCCGTGGATCTGGTCAATGAGGGTGTGATTAGCAAAGAGGAAGCGATGATGCGCGTCGAGCCGGAGCACGTCGACCTGATGATGCGTCCCAGCTTTGACCCCGCTGCGGAAAAGACGCTGATCGCCAAGGGTCTCAACGCCTCGCCCGGCGCGGCCGTGGGGGTGGCTATTTTGGACGCCGCTCGGGCCAAAGAGGCCGCCAGCGCAGGCCAGAGCGTGATTTTGGTCCGCCCCGAAACGGCCCCGGACGATGTGCCCGGCATGCTCGCTTCCAAAGGCGTGCTCACCCAAAAGGGTGGCGCGACGTCACACGCCGCTGTTGTAGCGCGCGGCAACAATATCCCTTGCGTGGCCGGCTGTGAAGAGATTACCGTCGACCTGGGCCGGCGCCAGTTCACCGTACCGGGTGGCCTGGTGGTTAAGGAAGGCGACACGATCTCTATCGATGGGTTCAGCGGTGAGGTGTTCCAGGGCAAGGTCGATCTCAAAGACGCCAACTATGAAGATCAGATAGATCTGAAAACTTTGCTCGGCTGGGCAGACGAAATCCGCAGCCTGGGTGTGCGCACCAATGCCGACTATCCGGTTGACGCCAGGCGTGCCGTTTCCTTTGGCGCCGAGGGCATTGGCCTGTGCCGCACCGAGCATATGTTCTTTGACGAGCGCGCCCGCGACGCGGTGGTGGGTATGATTATTGCCGAGACACAGGAAGGTCGCGACGTCGCATTGGCCGAAATGCTGCCTTTCCAGGAGCAGGACTTTGAAGGTATCTTTGAAGCGATGGATGGCAAGCCGGTGATCATGCGCCTGATCGATCCGCCGATGCACGAGTTTTTGCCCAGCGCCGAAGTGCTGACCGAAGAGGTGTATAACCTCAAGCTAGAGATTTTGACCAACACCCACAGCTTTGAAAAGCTGGATAAACTGCGCGTCGAGTTGGAAGGCAAGGAAAAGCTGCTTCGTATTGTGCAGGGAATGTGGGAAGTCAACCCGATGATGGGCTTACGCGGCTGCCGCGCCGGCATCATGTACAAGGGTTTGACCGAGATGCAGACTCGGGCCTATTTCCAGGCCGCGTGCCGCTGCGCCAAGCGCGGCATCGACGTCCATCCCGAGGTCATGATCCCCTTGGTCGGTCACGTCAACGAACTCAAGCTGGAGCGCGAAAAGCTCGAAGCCGTGGCCCGGCAGGTGATGGAAGAAGAGGGCATTAAAGTGCCGGCCATTTTTGGTACGATGATCGAAGTGCCCCGCGCGGCGCTGACCTCGGCCGAGATTGCCGAGTACGCCGAGTTTTATTCCTTTGGTACGAACGACCTGACCCAGATGACCTACGGGTACAGCCGCGATGACGCCGAGGGCAAGTTCTTGCTCCAGTATGTGGAACAGGGCATCCTGCCCGTGAACCCCTTCCAGTCGCTCGACCAGGTGGGCGTTGGTCGCCTGGTTAGAATTTGCGTGGAAGACGGCAAGGCAGTCAAGCCCGACCTCGAAATTGGGATCTGCGGCGAACATGGCGGCGACCCTGATTCGATCGATTTCTGCCATCGCGCCGGACTCGACTACGTAAGCTGTTCGCCGTACCGCGTGCCCGTGGCCCGGTTGGCCGCGGCCCAGGCCAGGATTCGCAACGGCTAAATACCCCGAATCGTCACTCGATTTTGTAGAGGCGCAGCATCACGCTGCGCCTCTTTGCGTTTTCTCGTTCTCATATTCTGCTCGGAACAAAAAGCGAGACACGACAAGCTTGATCAGGGGCCCGCATTTCCTTCTCGCTATATAAGGGATACCACAGGCCGCGAGGCCGGGTGTCCCTTTTTGTTTTTATTGCCTCTACCGATCAACTGTGCTAAAATAGGTACAGATTGATTCGCCAGGTGCTCATGATGCCCTGGTACGAGTCATACCCAGAATGGTCAGGAGGTCGTCTATGGATCATGTTCCCACGGTTGCCGATCGGCTCCAGACATTGGCCCGACTCTATCGGGAGGGGCAGGCCAGCGAACTGATGGATCGCACGTTGGACAAGCTGTTGGCGCAAGAAACCGAGCTCAGCCAGGCACAGCTAGAGCAGATCTTGAGCGATTTGCGTGTCTTCGAGCAGCAATATGGTATGTCTTCCGACGAGTTCTACCGTTGCTTCAAGGCTGGACAAACCGATGACCGCATGGATTATATCGAATGGGCATCTCTGGTACAAATGCGCGATAATCTACAGCAGCGCCTCGATGTACTTGCTGGCAGCAGAGTGGCTTGACGGTGAGCATTGCTGAATACCGGCAGGCGATTCAAGATCGCCTGTTGACCGATTCACTTGTCGTTCGTATCCAGGTGGTGCGCGAGCGCGCCACAGTGGCCGATGCTCATTTGCGCGCTCGCCTAACCTTGATTGATGGCAGCTTGCTTGAATTCTCCGAGTACGCCCAGCGTATCCCTGACGGATCAGTTCGTGTTTTGACCTACAGCTATCACTGGGTTGGGCTCGATGGTCAGTTAATCCGTCGTTGGGACAATGCGCCTCATTTCCCCGATTTGCCGGGAGCGCCTCACCACGTTCACGATGGACAAGCAAATATCGTCGTGTCCGGACAACCTATGACTCTTTTTAAGGTGTTGGACGAGATTGCCGCGTACACAGCCCGTAGGTTCGGTTGAACGGACGTGAAACCCAACAGGTGTATGTACCAAGATGTTGGGTCTGGCTCTTCGATCCAACTTGTGTGGCAGGCCGAGTCTGCTATCGAGGCCGATATAGAGACAGAGAGACAAAACTTGGAACAACACAGACTTGCTGACGAGTGGAGTGATGGTAGAGGCCAAGTCCAACAATGTCCTTTAGGAGTCATTGAAAGAATACGTTAGAATCAGAGCAAACTGTGAAAGCTCGTGTTCGCGGTCTAGGTGCTACTATCTATTTCATTTTCTGCGCATTTTCGTGTGTGTCGCTTTGGGTTTGCATTCTGCCAGCGATAGAAAGGGGCTATCTCCCACGTTGGCACTGGCTTCCTTCTCCACCGGCGAAAATCGAGGAACTGGTTTGGGCCAGTTACCATACCGTTTATGCCAGAACGTCGACTAGTGCAATCTATCGATTTGTTTATGGGGAAGATCAAGGTTGGATTGAAGCTGAACTGCCACATAATGACCAAAGATACCCTGAAGAGATAAGCACCAAGCCGTGCGATCATTCCACGCACGAGTTCTCCAGGTTTATGTTTCCTCCAGACGATGTTGTGGACTGTGTTCAAGGCTCATATGCTCACATAGATTGCGTAGGGCAATCTACCTATGTCCTTGACACAGATGGCGTCATTTGGGAATGGTCTCATATGCACTGCTACAACGGTGTTACAGAGATGGGGCTTGTAGGTGTTTCTGCTCTGGGTGTCTTTGTCAGCGTTGTGGTTTGGATTGATATATTTCGAAAGCAATCGGAGCAGCCACAATCGTAGGTTAGGTTGAACGGATGTGAAACCCAACAGGTGGTGGTCGGTTTTGTCTGTCGCGGCTATTGTGCAAGAGCGGAGGCATGACATGACTCGCTCAGTCGTCGACACCGACCCGGGCGTGGACGACAGGAAAAATCTTGTTGAACTGACCCCGTATCTCACTATGGTTTCGATGTGGATGAGAGGAGGATAGCAATGAGTGGCTTTATGACAAAACGGCTCCCCGTAAAGCGCGATACAATTGCCCCGGATGGGTCAGATGTCCGCATTCTATTGGAGCTGGAGCGCGGAGGGATGGCTCACTTTGAGCTAGCCCCCGGTCAGACGTCGGTGGCTGAGGCTCACCGCACCGTGGAGGAGATCTGGTACTTTGTGAGGGGGCGCGGCGAGATGTGGCGCAAGCTAACGGACCAAGAGGAGGTGGTGCCCGTTGATCCCGGCGTTTGCCTCACTATCCCGGTGGGTGCTCGATTTCAGTTCCGTTCGTTTGGCTACGAGCCGCTGGCCGCACTGGGCGTCACCATGCCGCCTTGGCCAGGTGAGGGAGAGTCATACTTTGTGGAAGGCAAATGGGAGCCCACCGTCGAGTCCGGACCTGCATGATCGGTGTTTCACCGCTTGGCTGGACGGCGCTGTGGTTCGACAAGCCGGCGCGGTTTGATCTGGTTGGTAAGCGCGATGCCAGTGTATTGTTGTCTGAAGGCACCGGTTGACTCGCAAAGAGATTGCTTAAAAACAGTTCCGAGTTCTTTGCCGTGCGTAAGCGTTTGTGAGTTCGAGTCTAGTTTCCGGTCCTCTCTCGTTGCTAAAGGGACGCCGCGAGTCGCCGGACCGAGTGTCCCTTTGGGTTTTTGCCCGCACCAATCAACTATGCTAAAATAGATATCGATTGGTTTGTCAGGTGTCCGTGATGCCTGGCATGGGTGACACCTGAAACGGCCAGGAGGTGGTAGGTGGACGTGAGCGAGTTAGTGCGTGAAAAGCGTGACGAGATTCTGCAGATTGCGGCACGCCATGGTGCACGCAACGTACGTCTCTTTGGTTCAGTAGCAAGGGGTGATGCTGCTCTCGACAGCGACGTGGATCTCTTGGTGGATGTGAGCCCCATCCACTCTGCCTGGTTTCCAGCGGGCCTTGTACTCGACCTGGAAAAGTTGTTGGATTGTGAAATCGATGTTGTTACCGAGGACGCTCTGCACTGGTATATCCGTGATTTGGTATTGGAAGAGGCTGTCCCGCTATGAAGCAAGACCGCTTGTATTTGATCCATATTGGTGAGTGTATTGAGCGAATCGAGCGTTACGTCGCCCCCGGATATGCTGCCTTTCAAAAAGATACTTTGATCCAGGATGCTGTGCTGCGCAATCTGCACACGCTGACTGAATCTACGCAGCGGATATCCGATTCCCTCAAGATGGCACATCCAAAAGTAGCGTGGCGCGAGATTGCCCAATTCAGAAATGTAGTGGTGCATAACTATCTGGGCGTCGACCTGGCACGTGTTTGGGATATTGTGCAGCACGATTTGCCCGAACTCAAGTACGCTATTACGGCAATGTTGGCGGAGCTTGAGGTTGAATAGCCATTCTTCGCGTGCAGGCAATACACCACAGATCGCAAGAGGGAAACGAGCCAGCAGATGACAGAAACCGAGACACGCGAGCACGACAGCTTTGCACAGAGAAAAGTGGGCGACGCGATGGCCCGCGTCAGCGTTCTCACCGCTGCGCTCGGCTGCATGGCTTTGGCCGCCAACGTCCTGATTGCCGTATTCGGCGGGCCTATTGAGTCTATAAATGCGCTGCGCTACGGTTGGCTTTACATCCTGCCGGCATCGCTGGCGTTGTTGGCCGGGATTGTTGCCGTGACACTGCCCAAGCGGCATCGCGCCCGGAAAAAACGCCGGGCAGTCATCGGCATGGTCCTGGGCATCGTGCTCCTGGTCTGGGCCGTTTACTGGCGTTCTGCAATTATGCCCTGGACAATGATCCTCGCAAACTAATCTAAACTCCAGTGATAGACTTGAAATCAAAAGGGGTACAACCATGACCGACACCATTCAAGAACCCGCACGACAGACCCCCGTTGCTGCCGACGTCGACGTGGTCGTCGCCGGTGGTGGCCCGGCGGGCATCGCTGCTGCCCTCGCTTCAGCCCGGCAGGGCGCGCGGACCCTGCTCGTCGAGCGCTACGGCTACCTGGGCGGCATGATCACCGGCGCCTACGTCGTCGCCATCCTCGGCGTCGGCGACGGTCACGTCCCCAAGGCGCGCGGCATTGTCACCGAGATCCGCCAGCGTCTGGAACCGCTGGGCGCGGTCAAGGCCATCAGCAACTGCGGCGATTACAAGGTCGACGCTGAAACGTTCAAATGGCAGGCTCTGGAGATGCTGCTCGAGGCCGGTGTGCG
>JAFGJF010000018.1 GCA_016929205.1 Anaerolineae bacterium | reverse complement strand
GGCACGATGGACCGGCAGCACGTGCCGACGACCCTGCCCCTGCTGTACGCCGGGTACCACGTTTTGCTGGAAAAACCGATCTCACCCGAACAACAAGAGCTGCTCCACTTGCTGTCCGTCGCGCGTGAGACGCAGCGCATCTTGATGATCTGCCACGTACTGCGCTACGCGCCCTTTTACGTGGCCATCCGCGAGCGCGTGCTGAACGGCGAGATTGGTGAGATCGTGAGTATCAACTGCACCGAGCGGGTCAGTTATCACCACATGGCCGTGGGTTTTGTGCGCGGCAAGTGGCGCAAGCGGGCTGAATCCAACCCGATGCTGCTGGCCAAATGCTGCCACGATCTCGACTTGATTTGCTGGATGAAAAGCGGCGTCGAGCCGAGGTATGTCGCCAGCCACGGCAGCCTGATGGTTTTTCGACCTGACAACGCTCCGCCCGGCTCCGGCACGCGCTGCCTGGTAGACTGCCAGATCGAAAGCCGCTGCCCTTATTCGGCGCGCAAGAACTATATCGAGCAAGGGCTGTGGCGTTTTTACGCCTGGGACGTCCTGGAGCACATTGCCGAGCCGACGATCGAACAAAAGCTGGAATCGCTGCGCACAGACAATCCCTTTGGGCGCTGTGTGTGGCGCTGCGACAACGATGTGGTCGATCACCAGTCGGTCATCGTCGACCTGACGGATGGCTGCGTGGCGACACATACCATGGTTGGCGGCGCTTCGCGCCCCTGCCGGACGATACACCTCGTCGGCACCCGGGGTGAGATCGAAGGGACGATGGAAGAAGGACATTTCGTCGTCCGCCACCCCGACGCGCGTGCCGGGCACGAGTACGTCGAAACCCGCGTCGACATTGACGTATCGGGCCACATGCACGGCGGCGGCGATTTCCGCCTGGTACAAGACTTTGTATCCGCGCTGCGCGGCGAACCGGCCTCGATTTCCTCAACGTGCATCGAGGATTCGGTTTACGGTCACCTTATCGCCTACGCCGCCGACCGGGCCATGCGGGACCGCCAGGTCATCGAAATAAAAGACATATCGTAGAAAGGGAATATTTGATGCCAACAATTGCTATCGTGACAGACAGTGACTCTAGCCTGCCGCCGGGTATCGCCGCGCAGTATGGCATTCACCAGGTACCGATCAACATCCATTTTGGAACGGAGACGCTGGCCACAGGCGTTGACATCGACGATGCCGGCTTGTTTGAACGTGTGGCCCGCGAGGGCAAGCTGCCAACCACGTCGGCCCCGGCTCCGGCTGCGTTTGCCCAGGCCTATCAAGAAGCCTTTGATGCTGGCGCAGAAGCCATCGTCTGCATCTGTGTCAGCGGCGAGATCAGCGCAACCTATAACGCCGCCGTCACGGCCAGCGAGCAGTTTCCCGAGCGCGACATCGAAATCGTTGACTCGCGCACGGTGTCGATGGCGCAAGGGCTTATGGTCCTCGAAGCAGCCAAAGCGGCACAACAAGGCGCAGATAAAGAGCAAATTGTGGCCCGCGCCGTCGATCTGGGCAAACGATCGTATGTATTTGCCGCGCTGGCGACGCTCAAATACCTGGCCTTGAGCGGGCGCGTGGGCAGTCTGGCTGCCGGTATGGGAAACCTGCTCCAGGTCAAACCGATCTTGACGGTCAAAAACGGCAAACTGGATATGCTGGAAAAAGTGCGGACCCGAACCAAAGCGTGGGCGCGCATGGTCGACCTGGCGGAAGAAACGCTGTCCGGACGCCCGGTCGAACAGATGGCCATCATCCATACCAACGTTCCCGATCAGGCCCAGGCGTTCAAGCAGCAGTTTTGCGCCAGGCTGGCCTGCCCCGACGAGATCATCGTTGCCGACTTTACGGCAGGGCTCGCCGTTCACACCGGGGAAGGGTTGATCGGATTCGTACTCGTGACGGCAAAGGAGTGACAAACTGATGATTGCCCAACTGTACACCCAACTCAGCCAAGTATGGCCCTGGTTCAGAAAGACGAGCAAACATGTCATGTACCAGTTTATGGCCAAAACCTATGGCAAAAAAGACTGGTCATTTATGAACTATGGCTACGCGCCACTCGACCCGTACGCGGAACCGATCTTTTTGCATCACGAGGATGAAGCGAACCGGTACTGCATCCAACTCTATCACCACGTTGCCGGCGCCATCGACCTGGAAAACCTGACCGCGATCGAGGTCGGCAGCGGGCGCGGTGGTGGTGCGGGTTACGTCAAGCAGTACCACAAGCCCAAGCAGCTGCTCGGTATCGACTATTCGTCCAACGCCGTAGCCCTATGCGCACAGCACCACTGCTCCGACGGGCTTGCTTTTGTCACCGGCGACGCCGAGTCTTTGCCCTTTGAGGATGCCAGCGTTGATGCGATCATTAACGTCGAGTCTTCTCACTGCTATGGCTCGATGGATGATTTTGTGAGCGAGGTCCACCGCATCCTGCGGCCGGGCGGGCACTTTTTGTTCGCCGATTTTCGCCCCAGGCAGCAGCTTGCCGAATTGACCACTCAACTATGCCGTGCGATGTCGCCCAACCACCCTGGCCTGCGTATTTTGCGCCAGATCGACATCACGCCAAACGTGCTCGCCGCCCTTGACGCCGACCATACGCGCAAGCGGGCGCAGATCAAACGTGGTGCCCCCTGGTGGGTTTTGGGTTTGCTTGAGCAATTTGCCGGGCTGCAGGGATCGCACATCTACGAGCAGTTTCGCAGCGGTGAGGTCGTTTATCAGAGCTTTGTCTTGCAAAAACCACTCACCGTCGCAAAAGCTCGACCTGTGTCCACACCATAGACGTTTGGACAACGTGCAGGCTTTTTACATCCCAATCCCAAAGGTCAAGACAGAATGCAGGTCCACAAGATAGACACAACACAACGTCGAGACGTTCGCCAGTTTATCCGCTTTCCGTTCGAGCTGTACCAGGATTGCCCGCAGTGGGTCCCGCCCATCGTGCCGGGGATGAGAACAGCCCTCAACCGCAAGCGATCCCCATTTTATCGGTATTCGGATGCCGACTTTTTTGTCGCCGTGCAAGGTGAAAAAACGGTTGGGCGCATTGCCGCCATCGACAACCGGCTTTATAACGACTATCACCGCTCCCAAACGGCATTCTTTTACTATTTCGACGCCGTCGACGATCAACAGGTCACCGATGCCCTCTTGAACGCGGCCTTTGACTGGGCACAAAGACGCGGATTGACAGACATACTCGGCCCCAAAGGTCTGCTCCGCTTTGACGCCCACGGCGTACTGGTCGATGGCTTTGAACACCGCCCCTCGGTAGGCGTGCCTTATAATTTTCCGTATTATGACCGTCTGATCAAGGACGCCGGCTTTCACAAGGAGCTCGACTACTATTCAGGACACATCACCGCCGATTATGAGCTTCCTGAACGCCTGATCCGGATTGCAGACAAGATCAAGCAGCGGCGTGGGTTTACAATCAAAACCTTTCGCAACAAAAAAGAAATGTGGGCGTTTTTCCCTCACGCGCTCAAGATCTACCTGGAAGCATTCAAACAAGTGCCGGGCTATTACCCGGTCAGCGAAGATGAAATGCGGGTTTTGTTTGAACGTGTTGTTTCGATCGCATACCCGGACATGGTCAAGCTGGTGATGAAAGGCGACGAGGCAGTCGGCTTTGTGATCTCGTATCCCGATGTCGCCGCTGCACTGCAGCAGTGTCAGGGGCAGCTGTGGCCTCTGGGTTGGATCCACCTGATGCGCGAGCGCAAGCGTACCAAATGGGTCACCTTTAACGGCGTCGGCCTGCTGCCCGAATACCAGGGGATGGGCGCCAACGCCATATTGTATGTCGAGTTGGGCAAAACGCTGCATGACTACCAGCGTTTTGAACATGGCGATTACGTCCAGGTGGCCGAAAGCAACCTGCAAAGTTTCGGCGACGCCAGCACGATGGGCTTTCCGATGTACAAGACGCACAGAATTTATCGCCGAGAATTGTAAAACTTGTAAGAAGTGAGGAGACCTGTCTATGGCACAAGATGCGATCCACCTTCCGGCAAAGAGCGATCCCGGCGGCGAGGTTAGATCCACGCCGATCTCGTTCTGGGTCAAGCTGGTCTACGGCGCGGGCGACGTCGGTATGGCCAGTTTCAACACCCTGCGCCAGTTTTTTTATGCCATCTTTTTGACCGACACGGTGGGACTGGATCCGCGCATCGCCTCGATCACCGCCTTCCTCGGCGTGATCTGGGATGCGGTCAACGATCCCCTCGTCGGTGCGATCAGCGACAACGTCAAGACGCGCTGGGGCCGCCGGCGTCCCTTTTTGCTCTTTTTCACCGTGCCCTTTGCCTTGGGGTTCGTCTTTTTGTGGTGGGTGCCGCCGATCGAAAGCCAGGTACTGCTGGCCTTGTATGTCATGATGACCTATATGCTCAGCGACACGCTGCAAACCCTGGTTATGGTCCCCTTTTTGTCGCTCACGCCCGAGATCACCTCCGACTATGATCAGCGCACCGCTCTCACCAGCTACCGCATGTTTTTTAACCTCATCGCCTCCCTGGGCACCGCCGTCGTCGCGCCGATGATCATGGACGCGATGATCAAGTCAGGGTACAGCCCCCAGCAAGGCTATATGATCGTCGCCGCCCTGTTTGGCGCGATCGCCATCGTCCCTTACTTGGGCACGTTCTTTGTTGTTCGTGAGCAAAGCGACCATCTACTCGTGCGCGAGGAGCGCATTTCGCTCAAGACCACACTGCGCCTGGCCTGGGAAAACGTGCCCTTTCGTTTTGCCGCCAGCCTGTACATGCTCAACTGGGTCACTTTTGACCTGGTGGCGATGATGCTGCCCTTTTTCCTGACCTACTGGATCGGCTCGGGTGACTTGCTGTACAAAGCCACGCTGTTTGGCGAACAGGTGGCGCTCGAATCGGTCGTACTGGGCGCGATGTTCCTCGTCGCCATCGCCGCTCTGCCGCTGTGGACGTGGCTGTCGGCCAAACTGGGCAAACGCTGGGCCTACATCGCCGGCATGGGCTTTTGGGCCGTCGTGCTCTGCTCGGCGATTTTCATCCAGCCGGCGCAGGTCGGCTTGATCATCATATTGGCTGTGCTGTCCGGCCTCGGCGCGTCGACCGCGCACGTCCTGCCCGATGCCATCTTTCCCGACGTGATCGAGTGGGATGAACTGCGCACCCGCAAGCGTCACGAGGGTGTCTATTACGGGATCAAGAATTTTGCGCGCAAGCTGGCCGGGGCGGTTTCGATTTTTGTCGTCTTGCAGGCGCTCGGCTGGTTCGGCTACCGGGCCCCGCCCGAAGGCGCGACCCAATTCGCCCAATCCACCTCGACGCTGTGGGCGATCCGCATCCTCACCGGCCCGGTCGGCGTGCTGATGCTCATCGGCTCGATCCTGGTCGCCTGGTTCTACCCGTTGAACAAGGAAAAACACACCCGCATGCGCCGCCTGCTCGCCAAGCGTCGCCGTCAAGAGGAGCGCCGTCAACGACGTCTGCAGCGCAAAAAGGGGTTGTCCAGCGAGGAAGACGCTCAGCCGGTATAAGACCGCATTCTGGCAGTCTATGTAACTAGGCTCTGTTGACATTGATTGCACACAAGCGGGTCAGTTTTCCACTTGCACGACATGGATGCAGACGATGGACTGTCATTCCCGCACGTTTTTAGGCTGAGGCTTCAACCGGTCGCTGAATATCGTAGAATATCGCCACCTGCCAAAGTCTCGCCCCCAGCCGACACACAGAGCCTACGTTGGCTTCTTGCCCCCAACGACAAATACTCGCTTTTGCTCAAAAACGATTGACAAATTCAGGTCAACCTTGTATAATAGAGTCAATCCAATACTGATCATCATCGTCTGAGAAGAGTAGGCGCGCAAAACGCCGACAGAGAGAAAAAAGCCACTGGCTGCGAGCTTTTTTCCGGACCGTTGCCACCGAATGTCGCTCAGAGTAGGACTGCCAAAGAAAGTGCCAGCGAATATGGCTTCTGCGATCATATTCGCCAGCATCGTAGACTGGCACGGGTCGCCCGTTACAGCAAAGCCCTGATCACAAGCATCGTCGGGGTGACGAGTGTACGGCGCCAGCAATGCGCCGTAAATCGAGGTGGTACCGCGGAAGGTGTAACGCCCTTTCGTCCTCGGTGGATGCATCCACTGAAGACGAGAGGGCGTTTTTGTTTTTTATCCAGATTTTAAAGCCGGGGTTTTGTGCAAGCGAAGCGGCAAACCCTGGTTTCTGGCGATTGTTTTTTTATGTGAGGAGGATGACAAGATGGGATTATCAAAACGCTACAACCCAAAGACACGCGAACCGGAAATCGACGCCTTTTGGCAGGATACGGGCGTCTATGCCTTTTCGAAGGAGAGCGATGCGCCGGTCTATGCCATCGACACCCCCCCGGCGACGGTGTCGGGCAAACTGCACCTCGGCCACACCTATTCATACAGCCAGACCGACTTTTTGGCCCGTTTCTGGCGTATGAACGGCTACAACGTCTTTTATCCTATGGGCTACGACGATAACGGCCTGCCCACCGGGCGATTGGTCGAAAAACTGCATGGCGTCACCGCCGATCAGGTTGGCCGGGAGGCATTTGTCAAGCTCTGCCTGCAAGTAGGCGCGCAAAGCGGCCAGGAATACCAGGCTTTGTGGCAGCGGCTGGGCCTCTCCGTCGACTGGCGCTACACCTATCGCACCATCGAGCCGGACACGACACGTATCTCGCAGCAGTCGTTTCTCGATCTGGTCGGCAAAGGGCTGGCCTACCACAAGCAGTCGCCGACGATATGGTGCCCCGAGTGCAAAACCGCCATCGCCCAGGCCGAACTGGACGACCTCGACCGCCAGAGCACGTTCTATACCCTCGACTTTGGGCTGGAGAACGGTGACAGCCTGCCCATTGCCACCACCCGCCCCGAGCTGCTGCCGGCCTGTGTGGCCGTGTTTGTCCATCCGGATGACACGCGTTACCACGGCTTGGTCGGCCAGCGAGTGAGGGTGCCGGTCTTTGGGCAAAGCGTGCCCTTGCTGCAAGACCCCCACGCCGACCCGGAAAAAGGGACAGGCGCCGTGATGTGCTGCACCTTTGGCGACGTGACCGACGTGGCCTGGTGGCACACCCACAACCTGCCCCTGATCGAGGCCATTGCTCCCGATGGAACGATGACGGAGGCCGCGGGCGTCTTTGCCCATCTCTCGATCGCCCGGGCGAGGCAGCAAATCGTCCAGGCGTTGGATGAGGACAAATGCCTGCTCGAACGGCAGCCGATCGAACAATCGGTGCGCGTGCACGAACGCTGCGACACGCCGGTCGAATACATCGTCACCCGGCAGTGGTTCATTCGCGTGCTCGATTTCAAAGAACAGCTGCTCGATGCCGGCGAGCGCATCGCCTGGCACCCCGAGCACATGCGGTCCCGCTACCGGCAGTGGGTCGAAAACCTGGGCTGGGACTGGTGCATCTCGCGCCAGCGCGCCTTTGGCGTTCCCTTTCCGGCCTGGCACTGCCAGGACTGCGGTCAGGTCGTGCTGGCCAAAGAAACCCAACTGCCCATCGATCCGGCCCAACACGCGCCGCCCCAAGCGTGTGCCTGTGGCAGCGCCCGTCTCGTGCCCGATACCGACGTGATGGACACCTGGGCCACCTCCTCCCTGTCGCCGCAGATCGCCGGCCGGTGGCTCCAGGATCCCGGCCTATACGAACAGGTGACGCCGATGTCCCTGCGCCCGCAAGCCCACGACATCATTCGCACCTGGGCCTTTTACACCATCGTCAAGTCCCTGCACCATTTTGGCACCATCCCCTGGAAAGACGTTGCCATCTCGGGCTGGGGCATCGCCGGTCCAGGAATGGCCAAGATCAGCAAGAGCCGGGGAGGTGGCCCGGTGCCGCCGCTCGAGATGATCGAACAATATTCGGCCGATGCCGTGCGCTACTGGGCGGCGAGCACCGGTCTGGGCAAAGATGCCGTGATCAGCGAAGAAAAGATCCAGCTCGGCCACAAACTGGGGAACAAGCTGTGGAACGTCGCCCGTTTCAGTGCGCGGTTCCTGGAAGACGATGGTCCAGCGAGCAAGCCGCCCGCCCTCTCGCCCGCCGATCGCTGGATTTTGTCGCGCACGCAGCAGCTTGTCCAGCAGACGACACGTTTTATGAAAGCCTATGACTATGCGGCGGCAAAAAGCGAAACGGAGGCTTTCTTCTGGACCGAGCTGGCCGATAACTATCTGGAAATGGCCAAGATGCGCTTGTATGACGAGACAAACCCGGCACGTCAAGGTGCGCAATATGCCTTGTACCATACGCTGTTCACCGTGCTCCAGCTTTTCGCGCCGTTTTTGCCCTATGTGACCGAAGCCATTTACCGGGGCGTGTTTGCAGCCGGCGCGTCAAGCTCGATCCACAGAACGCGCTGGCCAACCGTCGACGCGAGCCTGCAGGACGAACAGGCCGAAGCGCTGGGCAGAATCCTGCTCGACATCGCCACGGCGGTGCGGCGCTACAAAAGCGAGCACAACCTTTCCCTGGGCAGTCAAATTGCACAACTGCACTTGGCGACAGACGATCAAGCGCTGCGCCGGGAATTGGTTGCGGCGCAAACCGACTTGGGCAGTATTACGCGTGCCGAACGGATCCTGATCGATACCCGGCTAGACGTCACCGTCAAAACCATCCCGGCGGAAGGGCCGGTCCAAATCGGTCTGATTGAATAACCTCGCGCACGGCAAGCCGTTGGCTCGTCAAGGTGCGGCCCACTTGTGTTGGGCTGCACCTTGTTTGTTCGCGTTTGACAATCGGCGATTTATATGATACGCTTTATCACAAGAATGACAAATAGGACGAGACGTAAGACCTCGGCCGAACAACGTCTCTTTTCAACGATCAAGCCAAGAAACCAGGTTTTGCCAAAAACCCGGTTTCTCATTGAACCTCGCCTTTGAAAAAACTAAAGAAAGCAAAATGGAAGCCGGTACACCTCAAGCACACATCTTGGTCATTGATGACTCGGAGACCGAAGCGGGCCTCTTGCGTGATGCATTGACCGGACAAGGGTATGCCGTCCGTACTGCAAACCGTGGCAAACAAGGGCTGGCGATGGCCTTGACCGAACCACCTGACTTGATCATTCAGGATGTCGTTATGCCTGACATGTTGGGATACGAGGTCTGCGAACAGCTCAAAGCCGACGAGCGCACCCAAGACATTCCCGTGATCTTTGTCAGCGCCCTGGACGACCTGGCAGACAAGGAAAAAGCGTTTTCTGTTGGCGGCATCGATTACATCACCAAGCCGTTCCAGGTTCAAGAGGTCTGGACGCGCACGAGGACACACCTCGGCCTGCGAAACCTGCAAAAGCGGCTCGAGGAGCAAAACGCGCAGCTCGAACGAGAGGTTCGTTACCGCGAACATGGGCGCAAGATGTCGGAAGGCCTTGCCGAGCGCCTGCGGATTCAGCACGAGATCGATCAATCCATCCTCGCCGCCCGTTCGCCGGAAACGATTGCCATCGCTGCCGTGGGGCGCACTCGCCGCTTGATCCCCTGCCAGCGCGTGATGATCATCGAGAGGACCCAGGCCGGTGAAACCAAGCTGTTGGCTGCCGAATCGGATAGCCAGATCGGGCTCGAGATGGATATCGCGGTTCGCCAACAGGCGTTTGATGAGCCGGCTTTGCGCGGTGGTCATATGTTCGGTTGCGCGAATCTGGAAACCCTCAAATCGCGATCGCCCATGCAGCAAGCACTATACCAGGAGGGAATCCGATCCTACGTCATCGCTCCCCTGGTTGTAGACGAGGAACTGGTCGGCACGCTCAACCTGGAAGCCTGTTCTCCGCAGGTTTTCGAGGCCGAACACATGACCATCGCCCATGAAATTGCCGCCCTGCTGAGGATCGCGATCCGCCAGGTCCGGCTGTACGAATTGGCCCAGCAAGAGATCGCCGAGCGACAACTGGCAGAAGAGGCATTGCGCCAATACACAGTCGAGCTGGAGGCGCGCAACACCGAACTCGATGCCTTTACGCACACCGTCGCCCACGATCTCAAGACGCCGCTGACCGCACTGATCGGCTTTGGCAAGCTGCTCGAAAAACGATATGCCAAACTTGAGTCGGAACAGATCCGCAACAGCCTGCACATCATCACCCAAAATGGGATCATGATGACCAACATCATTGACGAATTGTTGTTGTTGGCCAGTGTGCGCAAGATTGACGAAATTGAGACCAGCGCACTGGATATGATCGACATCGTCGATCAGGTGCGCATGCGCCTCTCGGCCATGATCGACGAATACAATGCCGAGATCATCGTGCCGGACAAATGGCCGGCCGCTGTGGGCTATGCGGCGTGGATCAGAGAAGTATGGGCCAATTACCTCAGCAACGCCATCAAATATGGCGGCACGCCGCCCTGGATCGAGTTCGGTGCCGGCGAACAGCCTACAGAAGCGAACGACACGCAGCCGATGGTGCGTTTTTGGGTGCGCGACAACGGGCCCGGCATTCCCACCGAGGATCAAAAAAAGCTGTTCACACTCTTTACCCGGCTGGATCAGACGCGAGCCAGAGGACATGGGCTGGGTCTGTCGATCGTGAAACGGATCATCGAAAAATTGGGCGGTGAGGTCGGCGTCGAGAGTGAGATGGGACAAGGCAGCACGTTCTGGTTTTCTTTGCCGGGACCGCAGTTGGAAACCCGGGACGGAACACCGTTGTGAACCTGACGTTGATCAAACCCAACATCGGGCGCCTCGAACACAGTCTCTACGTTGACGAAGCGCGGATGGAACCGTTGCAGCTCGGCGTTCTGGCCGCCCTCACCCCGCCCGGCGTCGACATCGTCTTGTACGACGACCGCATCGAGGCGATCCCCTACGATGAACCAACCGACCTGGTGGCCATCACCGTAGAGACCTTTACTGCCCGGCGGGCTTACGAGATCGCCGATGAATACCGCCAGCGTGGCGTACCGGTGATCATGGGCGGCATGCATGCCACGCTGCTGCCGGATGAAGTGGCCCAGCACGCCGACGCGATCTATACCGGCGATGCCGAATTCCAGTGGGCGCAAGCGATCGAGGATGCCCGCCAGGGACAGCTTGCACCGCGCTACACGGCCCCGGTCGGTCCGCCGCAGCCGGGCACGCTCACCCGCCGCGACCTGTTCAAAGGCAAAGGCTACCTGCCGATCACGTTGTTACAGTTCAGCCGTGGCTGCCGCTTTCACTGCGAATTTTGTGCCGTGAGCGCATTTTTCGAGTGTAAGCAGTACTGTCGTCACGTGGACGAGGTCGTAGGCGAGATCCAGGCCTCGAGACGCCAGGGATCCCCGCGCACTCGTTTTTTTTTCGTCGACGACAACCTTCTCGCCGATCATCAGGCTGCCAAATCGCTTTTCCGCGCCTTGATCCCCCTCAAAATCCAGTGGGTTTCGCAAGGCAGCATTGATATGACCCGCGACCCCGAGCTGATGGACCTGATGGTGAAAAGTGGTTGCCTGGGCAACGTCATTGGTTTTGAATCGCTCGATCCGGACAACCTGCGAGCGATGGCTAAAGCGCCTAACCTGATCGGAGGATTCGACCGTTATGGGCCGCAGATCGAGATCTTGCGCGACCATGGCTTGCAGACCTGGGCCGCCTTTACCCTCGGCCACGACCACGACACACTCGACTCGATCGAAAACACGTTTGAATTTGCGCTCGCGAACAAATTTGCCTTTGCCGCCTACAATGTGTTGATGCCCTACCCAAACACGCCACTGTACAGACGGCTGGAAGCAGAAGGACGCCTGCTGTACGACGGAAAATGGTGGCTGCATCCCGAATACCGCTTCAACTATGCCGCCTTTCAACCCAGGCACATGACCGCGGATGAACTCACCCAGGCCGGCTTCCGCTGTCGTTCCAGGTACAACAGCGTCGGCGCGATCATCCGCCGTGCATTCGACCTCAAGACCAATATGCGCTCGCTTTACCGGCTGGCGATTTATGCCGCATACAACCCCCTGTTCCGCAAAGAAACGTTCAAAAAACATGGTATGCGCTTTGGCCTCAACTGACCATGAACCGCGATCTGATCTTTGAACTTGCCACCGAAAAGGACGACCCCGCTCTCCGCCGTTTGCTGGCAGCCAACGCCATGCCCGGCCGGATTACCGTCACCTTTGAGCGCGAGCCCAACTATTTCCTTGGCTGCGGCACGATGGGGTCCTTTTGGCAGGTATTGGTTGGACGGCATCGGCCAAGCGACACCGTTGTTGCCGTTCTTTGCCGGGCCACGCAGCCGCGTTTTGTCAACGGCCAGGTGCGCGAAATCGGCTACCTGGGCCAGCTCCGTGTCGATGACGCGTTTCGCGGCCGCTGGGTGCTGCAGCAAGGCATCGCTGCGCTGCGCCAACTGCACGCCGACGGGCGCGCCGGCCATTATCTGATCGCCATCTCGGATGAAAACAGGGTTGCGCTTGGCGTATTGGTCGAACACCCACGCCCGTCATTCCCGCGCATGCGTGAGTTGGCCCACTTGCATACCCTGGGCATCATTCTCCGCCGCCCCAAGGCAGCGCTCCCGACGCCATACCGGATCGAGCGAGGTTCACCAGACACGCTACCCGAGATCGTCAGTTTTATGCGCGAGCACGGCGCAGCCAGACAGTTTTTCCCCGCATACACCAAGAGCGATTTTGTTGGCGACAGGCAGGCCACGACCCGTGGATTCGACCTCGCGGATCTATTCGTTGCCCGGCGAGAAACCCAGATCGTTGGCACGCTGGGCCTATGGGATCAATCCAAATACAAGCAGTCGGTCGTGAAATCCTACAGCGGCTATCTGCGCTGGATCCGCCCCTTTTACAACCTCGGTGCGCGGCTGCTCGGTACGCAACCCCTTCCCGGACCCGGCGAACACATCCGTTCGGTATACGCCAGTTTCATCTGCATCACCGGTGAGGATGAGGCCGCGCAGATGGCTGTTTTCCACACCCTGCTGCGCCAGGCGTACAACCTCGCCGCCGAACGTCGCTACGCCCACCTGATGCTCGGTCTGGCCGAAAACGATCCGCTGCGCTCCGTGGCCCGCGAGTACGCACACATTACCTACCACAGCCGCCTGTTTCTAGCTTACTGGGAAGACCGGGACCGGCTTTGCGAGCAGCTCGACGACCGGGTACCTTATATCGAGATTGCAGCCCTGTGACTTGAATACAAGACCCTTGGGGTTTTGGAAACCCCAAGGGTCTTTGACAAAGAACTCGAATCGTTGTAAAATGTGCGCCGACGCGCAACAGATTGTAGACCAGCAGATCGGTCAAAAGAGAATTTGGCAAGGTTAGGTTAGATCGAATCCCGATCTCGAGTGACCTAACCTTACTTTATGCATATTTTGGCCTCTGTTATTTTATCGTTCAACCTTGAGTACAAAGGAGTAGATAGCGTATGAAACGCGAAATGGTAACCGTTGACGGAAATACCGCAGCAACGCACGTTGCTCACGCACTGAGCGAGGTCATTGCCATTTATCCGATTACACCCTCTTCGTCGATGGGCGAAATGGCCGACGAAAAGTCGGTCCGAGGGGAAACCAACATTTGGGGTACGATCCCCCACGTCGCCGAAATGCAGTCCGAAGCGGGTGCTTCGGGTGCCGTGCACGGCGCACTGACCACCGGCGCGCTGTGTACCACCTTTACCGCTTCACAGGGTCTGTTGTTGATGATCCCCAACATGTACAAGATCGCAGGTGAGTTGATTTCGACCGTTTTTCACGTTTCGGCTCGCTCGGTCGCCTCCCAGGCGCTGTCGATCTTTGGCGACCACACCGACGTGATGGCCGTTCGTGCCACTGGCTTTGGGCTGATTGCATCCAACAACCCCCAGGAGATTATGGACACGGCATTGATCGCCACAGCCGCGTCTCTGGAAGCCCGAGTCCCGTTCGTGCACTTTTTCGACGGCTTTCGCACTTCCAGCGAGGTGCAAAAGATCGAGGAATTGACCAAAGACGATATGCGGGCGATGATAGAAGACGAGTATGTGCTTGCCCATCGCGCGCGCGGCATGCGCCCTGAAAAGCCTGTGTTGCGTGGCACCGCGCAAAACCCCGACATTTTCTTTGCCGCTCGCGAGACGGTCAACAAGTACTATGACGCCACCCCCGAAATCGTGCAAAAATATATGGACAGATTTGCCGGGATCGCCGGCCGGCAGTACCATCTCTTTGATTACATCGGCGCAGAGGACGCTGACCGCGTCGTCGTGATGATGGGCTCTGGCGCGGAAGCGATGCAGGAGACGATCGAGTACCTGGTTGAGCAAGGCGAAAAAGTTGGCCTGGTCAAGGTCCGCCTCTACCGTCCCTGGTCGACCCGGCACTTTATCGCGGCCCTGCCCAAGACGGTCAAGTCGATTGCCGTGCTGGACCGCACCAAGGAGCCCGGCTCGCAAGGCGAACCGCTCTACCTCGACGTGCGCACCGCCATTGGCGAGGCCATGGCCGATGGGTTGTTCGAGTTCAGCGGCGATTACCCGACCATCGTCGGCGGTCGCTACGGCCTGGGTTCCAACGAGTTCACCGCCGGCATGTGCAAGGCCGTACTCGATAACCTCAAACAAGAAAAACCCAAGAATCACTTTACGATCGGCATCACCGACGACATCACCTTTACCAGCCTGGATTATGATCCGGCCTGGTATGCAGAGCCAAGAGGCGTTCATCGCGCCATGTTCTGGGGCCTTGGTTCCGACGGCACCGTCGGCGCGAACAAGAACTCGATCAAGATCATTGGCGACGCGACCGACAATTACGCGCAGGGCTATTTCCAGTACGACTCGAAAAAAGCGGGCTCGTACACCATCTCTCACCTGCGTTTCGGCGAGGTCCCGATCCGCAGCACCTACCTGGTCAACCAGGCCGAGTTTATCGCCTGCCACAATTTCAGCTTTCTCGAAAAGCGCGATATGCTCGGGCCACTGGTCAAAGGTGGCACCTTTTTGCTGAACAGCCCATACGACGCCGGCGAGGTGTGGGATCACCTGCCGCGCCAGGTGCAGCAGCAGCTGATCGACAAAAAAGCCAAGTTCTATGTCATTGACGCCTACAGCAAGGCCGGCGAATTGGGCCTGGGCGTGCGGATCAACACCATTATGCAGGCCGCCTTTTTCAAACTGGCCGGCATCTTGCCCGAAGACGAAGCCGTCGAGCTGATGAAAACGTTCGCCAAAAAGACGTACGGCCGGCGCGGCGAAAAAGTCGTCCAGATGAACTATGAAGCCATCGACGCCGGCACCGTTGGCGTGGAACAAGTCGAGATTCCGGCCGAGGCAACCAGCACGATCGAGATGACCCCGCCCGTACCCCAAGATGCACCCGAGTTCGTCAAAGACGTGCTGGGCGAGATCATTGCCGGGCGCGGGGAACAACTGCCCACGTCGATGCTGCCCGAGGATGGCACGTATCCGACGGCAACGACAAAATACGAAAAGCGCAATATCGCCACCGAGATCCCGGTCTGGGAGCCGGACGCCTGCATCCAGTGCGCGCAATGCTCGTTGGTCTGCCCGCATGCCGCGATCCGCGTCAAGCTCTACGATGCCAAACACCTCGAAAACGCACCTGCGGCCTTTAAATCAGTCGACGCCCGTGGCCGCCAGTACACAGGCATGAAATGGACAGTACAGGTTGCGCCCGAAGACTGCACCGGCTGTGGCGCATGCGTGTACACCTGTCCGGGCCGGATGAAAGACGAGCAAGGAAACAAGATCGAAGAACGGCATGCGATCAACATGGCCCCGCAAATACCGCTGCGCGAGCAAGAAGCGGACAATTTCGCCTTCTTTCTCGGCTTGCCTGACACCGATCCATCATTGTTCAGACGCAACACGATCAAGGGCAGCCAGCTCTTGCGCCCGCTGTTCGAGTTCTCCGGCGCGTGCGCGGGCTGTGGCGAAACGCCCTACGTCAAGCTGTTGTCGCAGCTCTTTGGCGACCGGGCGATCATTGCCAACGCCACCGGCTGTTCATCCATCTATGGCGGCAATATGCCCACCACGCCGTATGCCGTGAACAGCGAGGGCTACGGCCCAACCTGGAACAACTCGTTGTTCGAGGACGCCGCCGAGCTGGGAATGGGGATGCGTCTCACCGTTGACAAGTTGAACGAATATGCCCTGGAACTGCTCGACAAACTGTATGATTGCCAGTGCGATAGCTGTGCCAGCAACCATGCCCTGTTTGACGAAATCAAAAACGCCGACCAAAGCGAGCAAGAAGGCATCGACCTGCAGCGTGGCCGCGTAAAAGCACTCAAACGCGTCCTACAAGACTGCGGCGGACACGAACAGCTTCTTTCGGTCGCCGACTATCTGGTCAAAAAGTCAGTGTGGACCATCGGCGGCGACGGCTGGGCCTACGACATCGGCTATGGCGGGCTGGATCACGTGCTGGCTTCCGGCAAAAACGTCAACGTGCTGGTGCTCGATACCGAAGTCTACTCGAACACTGGTGGTCAGATGTCCAAAGCCACGCCGATTGGCGCCGTGGCTCGCTTTGCCGCCGCCGGAAAACCGATCGGCAAAAAAGACCTGGGCATGATCTCGATGACCTACGGCAGCATTTACGTGGCCCGTATCGCAATGGGTGCGAATCCGGGACAGGCAGTCCGTGCCTTCATCGAGGCCGAATCCTATGACGGCCCCTCTCTGATCATTGCCAACTCGCACTGCCAGCTCCAGGACATCAATATGACCGAGGGCATGAACTATCAGAAAATGTCGGTCGATTCCGGCGCATGGGTCTTGTTCCGCTACGATCCGCGCCTGAAAGACGAGGGCAAGAACCCGCTGCAGCTCGACTCCAAAGAGCCTACCTTGTCACTCGAGGACTATATGTACTCGGAGGGACGATTCCGTCGCCTCCAGCGCAGCAATCCCGAGCGTGCAGCGATGCTGCTCGACCTGGCCAAGAAAGACGTGGCCGACCGGTTCAAGATGTACCAGCAGTGGGCGGCACTGGACGTCTAGGCAAACACACGATAAAACGTAACGCCACAAACAGGGAGGGTAGCAATGGCCATACCATTGTTACCCTCTCTTTACAAGAGGAGGCTTTTTAAGAGAGGAGACCCTGTGAAAAACGTACACGTTTCAAACCACCCCTTGATCTTGCACAAGCTAACCAAGTTGCGCGACATCAACACCGATCCGAAAAAGTTTCGCGAGTTGATCCGCGAGATCTCGATCTTGCTGGCCTACGAAGCCACCCAGGATCTGTCGCTCAACCAAAAGTCCGTCACCACGCCGATGGGCCAGGCCCAAGGACACCAGCTCGCCGAAAAAATCGGCCTGATTCCCGTGTTGCGCGCCGGGTTGGGCATGGTCGAAGGGATCTGGGACATGATGCCCAGTGCCGAAGTATGGCACATCGGTTTGTATCGCGATGAGCGAACGCTGCACCCGGTCTCATATTACAACAAACTGCCGGTCGATCCTACCGTCCAGATCTGCCTGGTGCTGGATCCCATGCTGGCCACCGGTGGCACGGCGATAGAAACGATCAACATCTTGAAAAGGTGGGGCGCTAACCGTATCAAGTACCTCGGCATCATCGCCGCGCCGGAAGGGATCACAGCCTTGGACAACGCCCATCCTGATGTGCCCATCCACCTGGCGGTCGTCGACAGCCACCTGAACGAGATCGGATACATCGTCCCCGGGCTGGGTGATGCCGGAGATCGACAGTTCGGGACGGGATGATTTGACGAGTCCCTGTTCTTGAACTATAATCCTCCATCTGTTTTGGACTTTCGGCCATAATCGTTGCCTATGCACATGTTCAACATCAAACGACCCATCCATATAATGAAACGAGTCTGGCTCATCGTGGTCGGACTTGTTCTTGCGGGTTGTACGTTTACAGACACCTATTCCCTTGCCCCCGGGTACCAGACACTTGACCTGTATGGTTCGCAGACGATTGGCCAGACAGTCGTCTGTCACCACGCCGGGCTGGCCAGCATCGATGTGCTCCTGCAAGCACAACCCGAAAGCGACGACCTTGTTCTGCACCTCCTGGAGACGGAGAACAGTCCGGCCGACATTGCCACGGTGACCCTCTCGCCACAGCCCGGCGAGTTGTCATTTCATCGTTTCGAGTTCCCCATTCAAGATGATGTAAACGGCACTTCTTTGTTTATCCGGCTCGAATCGCCGGAAACAAGCCCGGAGCACGCTATTCGCATCCCTTACAACCCGGTAGCGCCGTCCGATCAGGTGTTGGTTGTGAATCAAGCTCAGACGCCGGGCAAGTTGTCTCTGCAACTGAATTACAGCAGCTTTTACATTGCCAAAGACCTGGTCAGGCAGGCAGGCACATATGGGATCAAAACACTATGGCTGCTGTTTTTATCGGCGCTGCTCTACCTGCTGCCCGGCGGCGCCGCAGTCGCCTGGCTGCTGCCCGAGGGAGATGGGGTCGAGCGCGCCGTCGTCGCCATCGGATTAAGCATCACATTTTACACCCTGGTGATCTATGCCACCTTGACCGGACTGCGCCTGGGCAGTGCCTTTGCATGGAGCATCCTGGCAGGGAGCGGATTGCTCTTGGCCCTTCGCCCGATCCTCAACCAACGCCGGTCACGCATGGAACCCGGCGTCAAACCACTCGACCTGAAAAAACGCCTGGCTGTGCAGCTCCAGGATCCGGCTGGCATCGTCCTGGGCATCGTCATTTTCCTGGTGTTTGCCATCCGTATTTGGACCATTCGTGACATGATCGCGCCGAGGTGGGGAGATTCTTACCAGCATGCCGTGATCACCCGGCTTTTGCTCGACCATGGCGGCATCTTTGAGTCCTGGGAGCCGTATGCGCCATACACCGGGCTGACGGTGCATTTTGGGTTCCATGCCAATGCCGCCTTTTTAGCCTGGACAAGTGGGCTGGATGCCACACAATCGGTTTTGTGGGCAGGCCAGATACTGAATGCATTGGCCGCAATAGCGCTCTATCCCCTGGGCAAACAAGTGGCAGGACGCTGGGGCGGTGTGCTGGCCGTTTTGATCGCCGGAATCGTGACCACGACGCCGCTGGCCTACATGAACTGGGGACGTTATCCTCAATTGACCGGGCAGGTGCTCTTGCCCATCGCCGCCTGGCTGCTGTGGCGCACCTTGGACCACCCCACATTTGACTGGAAACGGGTCGCATTGACCGGCCTGGCGGTTGCGGCACAGGTTCTGGCCTACTATCGTATGCCATATTATTTTGCCGCGTGGGCGGGAGCGTGGGCGATCTGCATGGACCTGCCCAGGTACAAAGCACAATGGTCAGAATGGGCGAAATGGGGGCTGCGGATCATTGCCATCGTGGCCATCGCAGCGCTGATTCTGATCCCCTGGGGGCTGCGTGTGATGCACGGCAGACTGGGCGACGCCGTCGTTCAAGGCCTATCGGGCGACGGCGCTTTGCAGGCTGTGGTCGCCGACTATGAACAATGGAAAACACTCCCGACCTATGTTGCCGCGCCGCTGTTGATTGCAGCCGGAATGGCTTTCATATGGGCGCTGATTCGTCGATCCGGCCCCGCGATTGCTGCCGGGATATGGGCCTGGGCCATGTTTTCCCTGGTCGCCACGCGATTAATCCAGTTCCCTGGTGCTTCGCATCTCAATGCCTTTGCCACAATGATCGTTATCTATGCGCCGGTCAGCTTGCTCGTGGGCTGGCTGGGAGCGCAGCTGGCCCAAATAGCCGGTCAGCGCTGGGGAAAAAAGGGCGTCCTGGCAGGCGCGAGCATCCTGGTTGTCCTGACCTTGCCGGCTGCATACCGCACTTTGACCGTGCCGGACACCGGCTACGATCTGGTCGAGCCGGGCGATATAAAAGCGATGGCCTGGATTCGAGACAATACCTCGCCGGCGGCGCGTTTTCTGGTCAACGGATTTTTGGTATACGATGGCCAGTCTGCCGTCGGCTCGGACGCGGGGTGGTGGATTCCGCTGCTGGCCGGGCGAGAAAACACGATGCCGCCACAATATGCCCTGATGACAGAAAAGGAGGCCGAGCCGGGGTACGGTCAAGGGATAGTCGATCTGGTTACACGTCTGCAAGAGACACCTGTCACGACACCCCAAAGCCTTGAATTGCTCTGTGAACGCGCCATCACCCACGTATATATCGGCCAGGGTGAAGGCCGTGTCGGAAGTCCGCCCCCCACACCGTTGTTCACCGCGGAACAAATGCTCTCTTCGCCGGCTTTTACAGTGCTCTATCACCAGGACAATGTATGGATCTTTGTCCTCCAAGATAACGTATGCGCCTCATAGCCGCAGCCACGATTCGAGAACGGGCCATACACTTTTTGTCAAGATGGCATCCCAGACTTGTCTCCGGGATAGGGATCGTGATTCTCCTGGAAGCCATACAGGCCTTGAGCAGTGGTCTTTTCCGGCCGGCAGACACCTTGATCCGCTGGCTGTTTGTCCAAAGCATATTGGAAATCTCATTATGGGCGGGCCGAATCAGAATCGACCGGCACAGGTGGGCATTTCCATGGCCATCCATCGTCTTGTTTCTTTTGTTTGCCGGTTCAGCAGCGATCTTGGCGCTAACGGCGCACACCCTGGCGGCGTGGGCGGCCTGCGTGCTATTTTATGCGTCGCTCACCAACCTATCCGGCATCTGTCTGCGATGGCCTTGGCCGGTGCGTCTACCGGGTTGGATGCTCTTTGCCGTCGTCGGCGGCGTCTTGCCTGTCATGGTTGAGCAAATCGAATCTCAATTTGCCCAGGAAGAGTTTTTTGCCGTTTTACAGGTCGTAGCATTGAGCGTGCTGAGCGGAGGGCTTGTTGCTACTCGCGCCTGGATCGCCACCCGCGATCACTCAAGGTCGCAGGCGCCACTCGAAAAACATAAACCAGTTTACGTTCCGGGTTGGGTCGTTGCCGTGGCCGTGGCAGGTGCGATCCTGGTCGGCAGCGGTCTGAGCATTCGCGCCTACCAGCAGAGTTTCTACGCCGAAACGGCGCCGGTCTATCAGCAATCTCCATTCTTGTGTGGTTCCGCTGCTCAAGACCCTGCAGAGCCCGGTGGAGAAGAGACGTTTCAGCGGCTGATCGCGCAGATGGAGACCAACCCGCAGCATACAACGCTGGAATACGGGATGCTGGCGCTGGCGACCGGGAACCGCCAGTGGGCGGAAACGTTTCGCCTGAATATCTTGCACGATGCCCAAGAAGCCATGTTTACGGAACCGGCCAACAGCGTCAAATTCGGACAATATCTGGCTTCACAACGCGCCTTTTTCTTTGTACACGTACACCGGGCCTTTCCAGATTTGTTCTCCGAGCAGGACGTTAACACCATCACGACCTGGTTGAATGCGGTCAATCGCCGGGCGCTGACGGTAGAGTGGGTCGACTGGATGTATGCGCTGGCCTTTTCCTACTGGCCAGAGGGCCCTTATGAGAACCAGGAAAGCGGCGCGGGGCTTTTGGCGGTGCTGGAACGGTATCGGCTGTCGGACGACCTCTTGACCGCCCGTAATCAAGATTATCTCGCTCGTCATCAGCGGGGGTGGGTTGAACGGTTTCGCAACACCGACGATGCCTATATCTATCAGCCGGAATGGATCACGAACGCTCTTTTTCAAGCTGAATACTGGAACAATGTGACAGGATCCGGGCCAGAGATCTCACAAAATCAGGCGCTCTCGTTTGAATGGCTTCTATTGCAGGCACTGCCCGACGGTTCTCCGATGGCATACAATCATCCTGCACGTCATTCATTTGCCCAAACGGCATACCTCGCCGCCATCCTATTGGATGATCCACGATATGTGTGGTGGAGTGCCCGGATGCTGGATTGGGCAGAACACACAGACACGCCGTTTTATGCTCAGCCCGGCATAGAACAGACAACATCTCTGACCGGCATTTCACCAGACACCGGTTCGTGCGTCATGTTTGGCGATTCCGGGCTGCCGACACAGAGAGGACCATTGGCCCCGGACAAGATTGTATTCCGCGATGGCTGGCTGCCACAAAGCCAGTATCTATTGCTCAACTTGCGATTCAGCGGGTGGCACCGTTACAAGGCGACCAACTCGGTATCGATGATCTACCAAGACGGGCCGCTGGTGATTGAACAAGACTCGGGCGAACCCTTTTCCTGGCTGCCCAGTGGCCGAAGTGTCTTCCGGGACAAACGTATTCCGCGCGAGAATCTGAACGGCCTGCTGGTTTCCAAAACGGGCATATCGGCCGTATTGTACAAACTGACCGGGTTTGATGGGCCCTGGGCGCAGGATCCGCCGCACTATGCCCGGGTAGACCGTTTTGAGACCTTGGGTCCGCTGGATGTCAGCCGCACCATCGTGGACGAGTGGCATGGCTGGCAGCACATTCGCACCATCTACTTTTTCCACGCTGGGCCGATCGTCGTTGTCGACGAGGCCGTCAATGCCCTGTACGGCAGCACGGTCGCCCTGAGCTGGCATTTGGTGGGCCAAGGGCGGTCCCAGGATAGCAGCCTTTGGCTACGTGAGGGCCAAGACGGTGCGCGCGTGACCTGGTCTCCGGAAACCTGGTCGGCGATGGACACTGAACACAGACCCGGCACGCCATCGAGCGTGGACGTGCTCTATCGCTCTCCAGATCGCGATCGCCTTTCGTTAGCGACCGTCTGGTTGCTGGATGAATGGGCCAACAGCCAGGATCAGATAACGACGTTGTGGCAGCCAGATTCAAATCTGGCGCTCGGGCAGCACGTCAAATTGACCGGCACGGCAGGGTCGATTGAACTGCTGCATAATGGAACCCGGCAGCCGCTGAGCGCTGATGGCCTGCAGATCGATGGAGAAGCGGCCGTGGTCTGGCAGAACCCTCAAGGGGAGATCCAGGCCTGTGCCGTAGGCGCTAGCGCGGTCGAAATGACCTTGGCAAACCCGCCCGGCCGGATAACAACCCTAGATGGACGCGCATTGCCCGCCGGCGCGTGGGAATGGCATCAAGAAAAGCTGGTCATTCGCCAGACAGAGGAATCGTGGTGCGTCAAAATAAACTAGATCGCCCCCTTCGAGTGTGCTATTTTGGAACATACCGTGCGAACTATTCTCGCAACGAGATCATGCTGATGGGATTGCGTCGTAACAATGTCCGG
>JAFGJF010000145.1 GCA_016929205.1 Anaerolineae bacterium | reverse complement strand
GATCGGCCAATGCAGCCGCTGGCCAACCCCAAGGAATGTTTTGGGACAGTTTTTCTCGGCCTGGGCACAGACCGTGATCAAGTAGCCAAAGTGCTGTTTTCCAAGATACTCGGTTACATCTTTGGAACGCTGCCCGCTCAGATCAAATCCGATCTCTGCCATAACGCGCCTGGTGTACGGATTGATCTCTTTGGGTTCCAAGCCCGCACTATAGGCATCAAAACGATCGCCACCATATTCGCGAAGAAATGCCTCGGCCATTTGGCTGCGCGCCGAATTCCCGGTACACAAGAACAGAACGCTGGTCTTTGCCATTATCTCCCTCTCAACAGCTATATGTTTCGCCATCCTGAACGGCACAACACTCCGGGCCTCTGAGCAGACGGCACGAAACGCTGGCCAATGCCGCACCGATAAAAGGTGCAACAAGATAAATCCACACGTGACTCATTTGCCCGGAAACCAGAGTCGGGGCCAACGACCGGGCTGGATTCATCGACGCGCCGGTCATCGGCCCGGCAAAGATCGCTTCCAGGCAGACTGTGGCCCCGATCGCCGCACCAGCCATCAGTCCCTTTTCCTTGGCCCCGGTCGAGACGTGAATGATCACAAACATCAGGATAAAGGTCAATACCACTTCAAGCAAAAACGCTTTGACGACGGGCACACTGGGCACAGTTGCACCGAGATTGGGATGCTGTGGATATACCGCCCATACCAACACGCTGCCGGCAATTGCCCCACCAATCTGGCTTAGCATGTAGGGCAGCACCTCGTGTCCCGGCATCCGCTTTGCCAGCCAAAACGCTACCGATACGGCCGGGTTGAAATGAGCGCCGGAAACATCCCCCACGGCATAGATCATCGCCATCACAACCAGGCCAAAAACCACGGCCACACCTACGTGCGTGACAGTACCACCACTCATATCGTTGACGACAATGGCTCCGGTACCCGCAAACACGAGCACAAAAGTGCCCAACAGCTCGGCAACAACCTTGCCCACTTGCTCACTAGCCCAGGCTTTCAATGCCTTCATTCTCCGATCCGACGTCGACCAGTTTGCCGGTAACGGTAAAGATCACCCGTTCGCAGATGTTGGTCACCCGGTCGGCCGTGCGCTCCAGGTTGTGCGCCACCCACAACAAATAGTTAGCCTGTTCGATGTTTCTAGGCTCGGCAATGATGTACGTGATCAACTCGCGGTAGACCTGGTTATACAACGCGTCAATATCGTCGTCTTCGCTAGGAATCGCTGCCGCCAGCTCGACATCGCGCCGGATAAAGGCATCGAGTGCACGATGCAGCATATCCACCGCTTTGTCGGCCATCAGCGGAATGTCGATCAAGGGCTTGATCAAGGGCTGCTCGCCCAGCATCAATGTGATGTTGGCAATCCCCTTGGCATAGTCGCCCATGCGCTCCAGCTCGGCGGCGATTTCCAACACCGCGGCCAGCGTCCGTAGATCGCCGGCCATCGGCTGCTGTGTAGCAATCAGGGTCAGCGTTTCCGCTTCGATCTCGTATCGCCGCTCGTTGATCGATCGATCCTGAGCAATGATCTGTCGCGCCGCTTTCATATCCCGCTTTTTGAGCGTTTGGGCCGACTCGATCAACGCGCTCTCGACCAGGCTGCCCAGTGTCAACACCTTGTCTTGTAATGTATCCAGATTATGCTGAAAGGTCTCTCGTGGCATCGAAATGCACCTCCAATTGAGTGTCGCCATACGTGACATCGTTTTCAAGGTAGGCGATGACCTGCTCGCGAAGGCCGTCCCTTACCTGGCGAAACACAGCCATTCGTTCTTCCTCAGTCCCATCTGCTTTGGCGGGGTCAGGAAAACCGATGTGCTTGACGATTCCTTTGCCTAGCCACGCCGGGCAGTTTCTTGCCGCATGATCGCAGACGGTGATCACACGGTCAAATTCAAAGTCATGAAACTTTCTGACCGACTTGGAGTGATAGGATGAAATATCGATCCCCATTTCGGCCATCGCCTGTATAGCCATCGGGTGTACGTACCCCGACGGTTTTGTCCCCGCTGAAAACGCCTTCCAGGTATCCCTCATCAAGTGGTTGATCAACCCTTCGGCCATTTGGCTGCGACAGGAATTGCCGGTACATAAAAATAAAACGTACTTTTTTGACATCTGTTGCCCCTTCCTCAAATCACCCAAACCGTCCCGTGATATAATCTTCGGTCAGCTTTTCGCGCGGATTGGTGAACACCTGCTTGGTTGGCCCGTGCTCCACCAGGTACCCGGCGCGGTCTTCGGCCATATTAAAAAAGGTCGTATAGTCGCTCGCCCGCGCGGCCTGCTGCATGTTGTGAGTGACAATGACGATCGTATAGTCTTCTTTGAGCTTCTGGATCAATTCCTCGATTTTGAGTGTCGCGATCGGGTCGAGCGCGGATGCTGGTTCGTCCATCAGAATAATATCCGGCTCGACGGCCAACGCACGGGCGATGCACAATCGCTGCTGCTGCCCGCCGGACAAAGCCAGTCCCGACTTGTGCAGACCGTCCTTGACTTCCTCCCACAGCGCCGCGCTGCGTAAGCTCTTTTCCACAAGATCATCCAGTACCTTTTTGTTGCGCAGACCGTTGACGCGTGGGCCGTAGGCGACATTGTCGTAAATCGTCTTGGGAAAAGGGTTGGGCCGCTGAAAGACCATCCCGATCCGCTTACGCAGCTCGACTACGTCGATCTGGTATAGATCTTGATCGTCCATCAACACCTGGCCCTCCGCTCGCGTGGTAGGAATCAAATCGTTCATCCGATTAAAGGCGCGCAGAAAGGTGCTCTTGCCGCACCCTGATGGGCCAATGATCGAGGTGACCTGATTGGCCGGGATGTCCACACTCACGTCGCGAATGGCCTGGAATGAACCATAAAAGATATTCAGATTCGTCACACACAGCTTTGCTTGTTCACATTCTTTTGTCATTTATTTCATCCTCCCCATTGCGCGCGCCGACAGCGTGCGCGAGGTATAGTTGATCAACAGGTTCAGCACCACAATGATCACGATCAGCACTGCTGCCGTGCCCATCGCCTTATCAAAAGCCCGCGTTTCCGAAGCCAGCGAATAGACGTGCAGGGCCATCGTGCGGCCCGACGACATCAGGCTGGTAGGCAGGCGATAGCTGCCGCCCAGCGTGACCCAGAAAATAGCCGTCTCGGCGACAATGCGCCCCACACTCAATACGACGCCGGTAACGATGCCTGGCGTCGCTGCCGGCAGCACCACCTGGGTGATCGTCTGCCACTTGGTCGCGCCCAAGGCCAGACTGCCTTCACGATAAGCACGCGGCACGGCGAGTAGTGCTTCTTCGGCGGTGCGGATGATGACCGGCAGAATCAGACACGCCCCGCTCAATCCAGCCGACAGCAGGGAGAACTTGAGTTTGAGCGCCGACACAAAGAGGGCAAAGCCAAACAGGCCAAAGATGATCGATGGCACGCCGGCCAGGATTTCCACCCCAGAGCGGGCAATGGAGATCAAAATGGCAACAAACTTGCTGGATACCTGTGCCTCTCCCGCGTATTCGACCAGGTAGACCGCCGCCCCAACGCCCAGCGGCGTGGCGATGACGATGGTCAGAATGGCCAGGTACAGGGTCGTCACGATCGTGGTCGACATCCCACCCTCACCCGAGACGCCGCCCGCCGGGCGCGTGGTGAGAAATTCGATGTTGACCTGCTTGAGGCCATTGACCATCACGTAACCGACGATCCACAACAGGGCGGCGACGGCTACTGCCCCAGCCAGCCAAAACAAGGCAAAGGCGAGTGCCTGGGCGGCTTTTCTGAACGCGAGATTGTTTCGTGTTCTAGCACTCCTGGAAATGGTCATTGTAGATACCCTCACGGACGTTTCAGAACTCATCCCTGTCTCCTTTCCCTCATCAGGTAACGGGCCGTGCTGTTGACGATAAAGATCATCACAAAGAGCAGCACGCCGGTGAAAAACAGCGCGCTGCGGTGCACGCCTTCGGCATAGGCAATCTCGACGGCCACGTTGCCGGTCAGCGTACGCGCCGTGCTCAAGACCATCGTCCACAGCTTGCCTTCGATCAACGGTTCGGGAAACGAAATCGAGTTGCCGATGACCATAATCATAGCCATCGTCTCACCCAGCGCGCGGCCAATGCCCAGGATGACGGCCGCAATCAAGCCCGAGCGCGCCGACGGCAAAATGACTTGGTAAATAGTTTGAAAGTGGGTGGCCCCCAGCGCCAGCGAACCTTCTTTGTAGCGTCTGGGCACCGCGCGAATCGCGTCCTCGGCGATATTGGTGACGGTGGGAATAATCATCACTGCCAGGATGATCGAGGCGTTCAGCAAGCCATAGCCGGTGTTGTAGGGAATACTGGGCCAGGCTTTTTGAACCATTGGCGCGATCACCACCATCCCAAACAGGCCGTAAATCACCGAGGGAATGCCAGCCAGCAGTTCGATCGCCGGGCGCACGATCTCACGTACTGCCGGTGGGGCAATCTCGGCCAGCAAAATAGCCGTACCGATGGACAGCGGCACGCCCAGGATCACCGCACCCGCCGTGCTGAGGATCGAGCTGACCACCATCGGCAGCATGCCAAATTGGGCCGTGTCGTTGCCGATGATTGAACCGGGGCGCCAGACTGTCCCCAGCAGCATCGTGTCCAGACCGAGCGTCTCGATCGATGCCCAGGCTTCGCGCAGCGTAAAGAGGATGATCAAAAACACAATGAAAACGGAACTCAGGGCGGCGGTCAGCAGGATGTAACGCACCACGCGGTCGACAAAGTTGCGCTGGCCGGGGTTGTCCTCAAAATACCACCCATACCGGAAAAGACTATAAATGATCCCTGATGGGGCGGCACAGACCAAAACGACGCGGAGAAGGCCCCGGAACAGAATCGCCAGCACGTCAAGGATCGGTACAACCTGTTCCCCAGCAAAAATCTGTGCCGACACGTCAAAGAGAACAGTCACCATAAAATAGACAAGCCCGGCACCGATCAGGAAAATCAGCGCTGTACGCGCCCAGTTTTGCAGACGCCACAGCCCCCAGGCGATCCAAAGGCCCAGCCCGGCAACCAATATCCCGGCAGCGATGGTCCAGATCGGAGACAGCCCTTTCTGAGCTTCTTGGTCTGTTGTCTCTGTGTCAAGTGTGGCATCCGGTGCGTTAGCGCTCAGGACAACGCTGCCCGCCAATGCGCCGACCGCACACAAAACAACCAGAATCGCGATCACCGTCACCAAGATCGGCCTTTTGGGGACTTGCCCTACCTGTTTTTCACTCATACCCAACCTCTGCCTCTCAAAACAGCACAAGATCGACGACGAAAGGGCTCAAGCCAATGTTTGCTCTGCTTTCTTTCATCATAGATCCTGTGCCAACGACGACTCGAACGAGCCGGAAAAAAACATGCTGCAAAGGGATGCAGACTCGGCTGCATCCCCTTGTCAAATACCACCGAACGCGTCTTACTTGACCGTGATATAGTCTTCGGAAACGGTCTCTTGCCCCTGCGGGCCCAGGATAAAGCTGATGAACGCGTCCGCCAGATCGCTGGGCGCACCGTTGGTGAGCATGTTCAGCGGGCGGAAGATCGGGTAGCTGCCGTTCTTGACGTTCGCGACGCTTGGGTCTGCATCGTTGATCGCTACCGGGTTGGTGCTG
>JAFGJF010000144.1 GCA_016929205.1 Anaerolineae bacterium | reverse complement strand
CAGCCGGCTTTACGGATAGCGCGCCATATGCGCTCAGGCTGTGGGTTTGGGAGAATACGACGAACCGGGCGCCGGCGACAGCAGCATGTCCGTCTCCGGCACCGGGATCCACCAATTTGCCTCTCAAGACGACGCTGTCCTGGGCCGCTAGCGATCCAGATGGTGATGCCTTGCTCTATGCTGTCGCCCTCGACACCCACGATCCGGTCGATTCGGACGATCCGCTGTCGGTGATCACGTCTTCGATTACGATGACAAGCTATGATCCTGGGCCGCTGCTGCCGCATCAACAGTACTATTGGCAGATTTTGGCCAGCGATGGCAGCGTCACGACAGTCGGACCGGTGTGGACGTTTTCCACGCTCAATGAAATGCCAACTGTCCCATCTGCTCCACAACCAGGCGATGGCACCGTCGATCGGCCGGTGCCCGAGAGGCTGGATTGGGAATCAGAGGACAGCGATGGCGATCAATTGACCCATATCGTCGCCTTGGGGACCAGCGATCCGCCGCCGATCGTCGCATCCTGCGTGACGACGGCCTACAACCCTGAGGCACTCCGCGGGCATACAACCTACTATTGGCAGATCACGGCGACCGACGGGATCAGCACAGCCAGCGGGCCGGTATGGCAGTTTACGACTGCGAACCGCGAGCCAAACGTGCCCTCTTTGCCCTCGCCGTCCGATGGCACAGTCGGTTGGCCGGCAGACGACGTGACCCTGGCCTGGCAGGGTGGCGATCTGGACGACGATCCAATCACCTATACCGTTGTTCTGACCGGAAGCGATTTGCCTGCGGTCGAGTTTGCGCCGCTTTCCGAAGCGACCCTTTCCCTGGGCTCGCTGCCGCTAGGGATAAGGTACGAGTGGCAGGTGAGCGCCTCTGACGGAATGGATACAGTTGTCGGGCCGGTGTGGCAATTCACGACCGGGGTCTATGTTTACCTTCCGCTTGTCGTCAGGTAAAGGGCGAGCATCATCGGCAGCGAGTATGCCGACGGGAAATGTCCCGATGCTTTCGAAATGACGATCACGTTATACACACAGGAGTACGTTGTACGATGCATGATGAAGTGATATTGGGAAACGAGGCGATTGCCCTGGGGTTGGTAGAGCAGGGATGCCGGGTTGCGACCGCTTATCCCGGCACACCCAGCTCCGAGATCCTGGCCGGGGTGATCAAGTTCAAAAAGCGGCTGGCCCGCGAGATGTACGTCGAGTGGTCGGTTAACGAAAAAGTGGCCTTTGAGGTTGCGCTGGCGGCGAGCTGGACCGGGCTGCGGGCGGCGGTGGCGATGAAGCAAGTAGGGCTGAATGTAGCCGCCGATCCGTTGTTTAGTGCGGCTTATTTGGGGGTCAAGGGGGGATTTATTGTTGTTCCGGCCGACGATCCCGGTCCTTATTCGTCGCAAACAGAACAGGATTCGCGGCTGATGGCGCTCAGCGCCAAGGTGCCGGTCTTGGATCCGTCGACGCCGGCCGAGGCGCGAGCGATGGTCGAGTACGCCTTTGAGCTGTCAGAACGGTTTGGCTTGCCGGTGATCCTGCGGCCAACGACGCGTCTCTGCCATGCCCGTCAGAGCCTGGCTGTGGACGATACGCCCGCGCTCGATACAGGCGTGCCATCGGTCAAATTTCACAAAGATCCGGCGCGCTGGTCGGCAACACCGAGGATGCGATACCGGCTGCACGTCGAGCTGAACGAAAAACTGCGCCGGGTCGAGGCGGAATTTGCCGAGTCGCCGCTGAATACGATCGTTGATGGAGCGGCCAAGACACGGGTTGGGGTGATCGCTTCGGGAGTGGCGTTTCAGACGGCGCGGCAGGCACTGCGCGAGCTGGGAGTAAGCGTGCCCTTGCTCAAAATCGGCACGCCGTACCCGTTGCCTCGGGCTCTGGTCGAGCGATTTACGTCGGGCCTGGAACGTGTCGTGGTCCTGGAGGAGCCGGATGCCTGCATTGAACTGCAATTGCCAGATCGCGGCAGCATTCGAGGCCGGTTGGATGGCACAGTGCCCTCTGCCGGCGAGTTGTCGCCGGAAGTTGTTTGGACTGTTTTGGCCGGGGTGTTGATCGATGCCGGGTATTGCAGTGATACGCCGGAAAACGATGGAACGCCGCCCCGCGCCGGTGACGATTGTATGATTGTGCCTCCAGATGACACCGAGCTGCAGGCTGCGATCGACGCGCTGGCCTTACCGGTGCGCAGGCCGACGATGTGTCCTGCCTGTGCGCACCGTTCAGCTTTTTTCGCCATCAAGCGCGAGTTTAAATCAACGGCGATTTTTCCGGGTGATATCGGCTGTTATACGCTGGGGCTCAATCTGCACGCTGTCGACACGTGCGTGGATATGGGCGCTTCCGTGAGCATGGCCGCCGGTTTTTACCAGGCCAACCGGCTGGGAGGCGATACCCGCCCAATTGTGGCGACGATTGGCGATTCCACGTTCTTGCATTCTGGATTGGGGCCGCTGGTCAATGCCGTCCACACCGGGGCACGCTTTGTGCTCGTCGTCTTGGACAACCACACCACGGCAATGACCGGTTTTCAACCGACTGCTGCCAGCGAGATTCTGGCTCAAGAAGGTGAGCCGGCACGCAAGGTATCGATTATGGATCTGGCGCGGGCATGCGGGGTGGGATTTGTCAGGATAACCGATCCGTACGATCAGGATGCGTTTCGTTGTGTCTTGCGCGAGGCAAACGATCACGCTCAAGCGCCGGAGGGTGGCGTGGCAGTGGTCATTGCCGAGCGCCCCTGTGTGCTCTATGACCCGTCGCCGCTTCGGCAGAACCCGAGGCCGGTAGTGGTCACGGAGGACTGTGATGGTTGTGGCTATTGCATCAATGCCTTCGAGT
>JAFGJF010000143.1 GCA_016929205.1 Anaerolineae bacterium | reverse complement strand
GCAAAGCGTCTATCCAACGCAGCAGAGTGGTGACATAACCGCGAGACAGGGCCGCGTCAAAGGTGCGTTCGATCAATGATGCGGTTCGTTCATAATCGTGGGCCTGCAAGGCGTGCTTGATCGCCGCGTCTGGTTCGCCGTTCCGTTCGTACCACTCGCTGGCGCGGCGATGCAGCGCCCGGATCCGTTCGGCGGACACTTTTTTCCGCAGCAGGTTGCCGAGCAGATCGGCAAACAGGTGATGGTAGCGGTACCAATGGTGTTCGTTATCCAATGGAACGACAAAGAGGTTGTTGCGCTGCAGCGTGTCAAGCGTGTCCCGAGCGCCAGCGGGCGGGTGAGTCGACGGGTTCGTTTCACCGCTGCCCAAGATGGCGTCGCAGAGCGAGCCGCATAATCGCTCGAGGATGGATGTATGCAGCAAGAACTGCTGTACGGGTGCGGGCTGACGATGAACCACCTCTTCGGCCAGGTATTCCAGGATATAGTGATGACTGCCAGTGAAAGACTGGACAAACGCATGGCGTCTGAAGGCGCTGGCCCCGCTTGTGGCGATTTCATGGCCAACGCGGCCAATTGCAGGCCGACGATCCAGCCTTCGGTGCGGGTCTGGAGGGCCGCGACATCTTGCGCGTGCAGGTCCAGTTTCATCACCTGGTTGACAAAGGTCGTCGTTTCTGAATCCGTAAAGCGCAGATCGTGAGCGCGTAGTTCTGTGATCTGCCGCCGCGCACGCAGGCGGGCAATGGGCAGAGTCGGATCCGCACGCGTCGAGAGAACCAGGTGCAATTGTGGCGGCTGGTGATCGAGCAGAAACGCAATCCCCTGGTGGATGTCCGGTGTGGCGATGACGTGATAGTCGTCCAGGATGAGAACGATCTTGTCAGCCAGTGTGGCCAGGTCGTTGAGCAGCGGTGTCAGGATCGAATGAATGGGGGGCGGCGTGGGTGTTTGCAGCAGGTGTATTGCATCTTGTCCCAGCCCCTGTTTGACGTTTTGCAGGGCGGCGATCAGGTAGGTCCAAAAGATCGACAGGTCGTTGTCGTTTTCATCCAGCGAGAGCCAGGCCGCCGGATACCCGCATACGGCGGCACAGTCGCCCAACAGCGTCGTTTTGCCCGAACCGGCCGGGGCGGAAACCAGTGTCAGGCGATGTCCTCGATCGAGGCCAATCTTGATCTGCTCGATCAACCGTGGGCGTGGCACCGACTCGTGACTGACAGGGGGAATATAGAGTTTGGTTTTCAAGAGTGGGACGTTCATATGTGTTTTGGTATTCTGTTCTGTGTGCGATCTGTGGGATATGTGATGATACCATAAAGTGCGGTGATTGCGAACTTGGTTGTTTGTGTGATTGCTCACTTTGATGGGATAGGTGTGGGTGGCGACCTGCGCATTGGTCAGGACGCGCATCCAGCTTTGTTCACCGCCGCCGCTCACGTCCAACGCGTAACCACGAAGGTCCGATCCTGCTTCCACTGCCAACGACTGCACCAGGATGTTGGTCGTGGTCGGTCGTTCGGGAACGGTGATTGCCTGTCAAAAAAGACAGGGATACGGTGGGTGGACGTGGTCGGCATAGATGAGGAGGCATAGATCGCTGGACTTTTCACGTCCTTTGGGTGTACAATACACATACGGCACCTCCCTCAAGTGAACTAGAAGCGGTTAAGTACTTCTATTATCTCACTTTTTGGGTGGTGCCGTATGGTTTGAGTTGTTTTTTCTCAACCTGGCGCTCTCAGTTGAGTTGTTTTTCTCCCCGCTGACTTATTGCGGAGACCCTGCTGCAATCGACGGTAAAGCGCATTCCCATACAGAGCAGCGTATGGGCGATCGGTCCGAGGGCATTGGGGTGGTGCCGTGATTTGTCTGTCCCCTGGATCGAGATTATAATCGATTATCGCCTGGTGACATTCGCGCCAGTGAGACACAGACCATCAAGGAGTCAAGCGAGCTATGAAAATCGTCGTCGTTACCGGCAGCACCCGTGGCATTGGTCACGGCCTCGTCGATGCATTTCTGGCCCGGGACTGCGCGGTCGTGGTCAGCGGGCGCACCGAACAAGCGGTGCAAAAGGCGGTCGCGATACTGACCGGCACACACGAGGCCGATCGTGTATTCGACTGTCCCTGCGACGGGACCGACTTTGCACAGGTACAGGCCCTGTGGGATGCCGCAAAAGGACATTTTGGCCGGGTCGATATCTGGATCAATAACACCGGCATCCGTGGGCCGCAGATGGATTTCTGGAAACTGGAGCCCGAACAGATCCGGTCTGTCGTAGCAACCAACATGCTGGGAGCGATGTACGGTTCCAAGGTGGCGTTGCACGGCATGCTGGCGCAGGGATTCGGCGCGCTGTACAATATGGAGGGTATGGGCAGCGATGGCCGCAAGACAAAAGGCATGGTCCTCTATGGGACGACCAAGAGCGGCCTGTGCTATCTCAACGAATCGCTGGCCCAGGAAACGCGAGGAACAAAGGTGCTGGCGGGCGCGCTCAGTCCGGGTATGGTCATCACCGACTTTATGACCAGACCATACGAGGATCGCCCGGAGGATCGGGAGCGGGTCAAGCGTATTTTCAACATCCTGGCCGACCGGGTGGACACGGTCACGCCCTGGCTGGCTGAAAAGGTACTGGCCAACGACAAGAACGGCGTCTGCATTGCCTGGCTGGGCACGTTCAAGGTCTTGAGTCGTTTTTTGGCCGCGCCGTTTCGCAAGCGCGACCTGTTCGCGTAGGCAGACGATATGCTCTCGTATCCGTTCAGGACTGCAGATCAACCTTGCAAGTGAGGAGGTTAACCAGGTGCCGGCTCAAACAGACAATTTTCAGTTCTCACCGGCTGATCGGATGTCACGCATCCTGATTGTCGAAGATGAAAGGCCGATCGCCGTCCAACTCCAGCGCATCCTGATCGGGTTTGGATACGATGTTGTAGAAATGGTATCCTCTGGTAAGGAGGCATTACAGGCCATAGAAAACAATCTTCAGGACCTGGTGCTGATGGACATCGACCTGGCAGGTGTGCCGGACGGCATCGAGACGGCCGCGCAAATCCGCGATCGATTCGACATCCCGGTGGTTTATCTGACCGATTATGCGCAAGCGATGGTCATTCAGCGTGCCAAGACCTCCGGCCCATTTGGCTATGTGGGCAAACCGGTGCGCGAGAGAGAACTACGCGCCACAATCGAGATGGCACTCGACCGGCACGAATTGGAGAACAGGCTCAAAGAGAGCGAAGCAAAGCTGCGGTACATTTTTGAGAACGCTTTTGATGGCATCAGCATTTATCAAGAGTTCCCGGATCTTGGCACGCACCAGTTGTTGGACTGCAATGAGCGGTATGCCGAGATGGCTGGACGAAGCAAAGAAGAACTGCTGGCGCTCGGGAATACCACCCCGATCCAAAAGAAATTGAGCCCTGGGAAAAGCCAGGAGGAAAGATGGCGGATTCGCCGGGAGAAACAAGCTTACAAGGGTGTTTTTTCCTGGATACGCCCCGATCATAAAGAGAATATCATTGAATACGCGGCCTCACCATTCCAGGTGGGACAGAGGGCCTTGTCCGTCGGTATCGATCGCGATATGACGGAATGGGTGCGCGCAGAAGAGCAGATCAAAGCAGCCCTGCGGGAAAAGGAAGTGCTGATCCAAGAGATCCATCACCGGGTCAAGAACAATTTTATGGTTGTTTCGAGCATGCTCGATCTCCAGGCTGATTACGTCCGGGACGCACGTGCCCTGGAGGTGCTGCGCGAGAGCAAGCGCCGTATCCAGTCGATGACGTTGATTCACGAGCAGTTGTACCGCGCCCCCGACCTGGCCCAGATCGACTTTGCCGATTACGTGCAATCCCTGGCTGCCGATTTGTTTGCGACGTATCGTGTTGACCTGGCCTGTCCTGTCAATCTGAGATTGGATGTACATGATACGATGCTTGAGATCAAGCAAGCTATTCCCTGCGGATTGTTGATCAACGAGCTGCTCTCCAACGCGCTCAAGTATGCCTTTCCGGCCGATGCAGACCGGCCGCCAGATCAGCGTTGTGAAATCAGCGTCGCGCTGTATCCGACTAACGGGGGAGGGGATGCGCAAGGACAATGTGTCCTCGCGGTGGGTGACAACGGCATCGGCCTGCCCTCCAATTTCGAGTTTCCGGGTGGCGATACGCTGGGTATGGTCCTGATCGATTTGTTCACCCGGCAGATTGGAGGCAAGATCGAGTGGCAGAGCGATGCGGGCGCCGGCACCACATGCCGGATTACTTTCCAAATCTCGACTGCGATCGTAGGACAAGGAGGCAGTTTGTGACCTATCCAATTTCTCGTTATCTCGACGTCCGGCAGTCCTATTTTCCCAGCATCCGTTCTGACGGCCGGCGGGTGGCCTTTCTGTACAACATGACCGGCGTGCCGCAGGTGTGGCAGGTGCCCCTGTCCGGGTCCGTGGACGAACCGTTGTGGCCCGAGCAGGTGACCTTTGAGCACGAGCGGGTGATGGGCGTCTGGTTTTCACCTGCACCCGGCGACGGCAGGTCGATCTATACACGGGACGTGGGTGGCAACGAAAAGGCGCAGATCTTTGTCCTGCCCTCAGACGGTTCGCCTGAACGCTGCCTCACGGCAGACTATGAGACGGCCATGCACATCTTTGGCGCGTGGTCGGGCGACGGCGAACGCATTCTGTTTGCGGCCAATCGCCGCCATCCCGGGCTGTTCGATCTGTACGTACAGCCGCTCGACGGCGAGGCGCGGTTGGTGTGGCAAAACGAGTCGCCGGGCTATTTGCACAACCAGGTTTTCTCACCCGATGGACGCCGGGCCGCGATCACGCGCATGGCCAGCTCTTTCAGCCACGAGCTGTTCGAAATCGATCTGGAGACGGGGACGGCGAGACAGTACCTGGCTTCCGGCGATGCGGTGCGTTTTGGGGCCTGTTATTATGCTGCTGATGGACAGTCGCTTTATCTGACCACCGACCGGGATGCGGATTTTATCTACGTTGCCCGTCTCGATCTGCGGAGCGGTGAGCTGGAACCAATCGTGGTGCCCGATTGGGATTGTGAGTGCCTGGCCCTTGCGCCGGACGGCAAGGCCCTGGCTTTTGCCATAAACGTCGATGGTACACACGAGATCCGTCTGTTCGACCTGGATACGGGCACGATGCGCAAAGCGCCGGCTGTCGGTGACGCTCCGGGCCTTGTGGCTGACGGCTTTTTCGTCTTTTCTTCCGACGCGACACAACTTGTCTTTTCCTTTACCAGCGCCACGCGCACCATCGATGTGTTTGTCTGGGATCTGGTTCGCGACCGTGTTTGTGCCGTGACGCGCTCCTCTCACGGCGGCGTGCCTATCTCTTCGTTTGTTGCGCCAGAACTGGTGCGCTATCCAACCTTTGACCAGGATGCCACGGGGAAAAAGCGGCATATTCCGGCCTGGTTCTACAAGCCGGTCATCGATTCGGATCGGCCGCTGCCGGTAGTCGTCATGGTCCATGGTGGTCCGGAAGGCCAGTTTCGGCCCGGCTTTCATTTTCTGATCCAATATTTTCTGCATCATGGGTACGCCGTGTTCGCGCCCAACGTGCGTGGATCGACCGGCTATGGCAAGGCCTACAGCCACCTCGATGACGTGGAAAAGCGGATGGACTCGGTGGCCGACCTGGCTCATGCTGCGCATTGGCTCAAAGCGCAGCCCGGCATCGATGGCGAACGGCTGGTTGTATACGGCGGCAGCTATGGCGGATTTATGGTACTGTCCGCGGTGACGACGTATCCGGCGTTGTGGGCGGCGGGAGTGGACATTGTCGGGATCAGCAACCTGGCGACGTTTTTGGAAAATACCAGCGATTACCGGCGCGGCCATCGCGAGGCCGAATACGGCAGCCTGGCGCGTGACCGGGCGTTCCTGGAGCGCATCGCGCCGATCCATCACGTCGACCGGATCACGGCCCCGTTGATCGTCATTCACGGGG
>JAFGJF010000142.1 GCA_016929205.1 Anaerolineae bacterium | reverse complement strand
GTCGGCGGAATTGGCGCAGTACTGAACGGGCTACTGGGCGCACAGGCCTATGTTGAGCACGTAGCGCGCAGTGTGCTCGTCGGACCGATGGACACGGGCAGCCGCACTGAGATGGAGGGTCTGCTCGCAAAGAGCAACCGGCTCGATATCGATTACTCGTCTTTCCACGGCGTCGACAGGCTGGACGCGGCATTGAGCGACCGCCTGCGCGAGATCGAAAGCCGCTACCGGGTGCACATTTTGTACGGCACACGGGCCTTTGGCCAGGCGCGGCCGGACGAGGTCCGGCCGGACGAGGTCCGGCACGAGATCGTGCTCGTCGATGGCGCTCGCGCCGAGCTGGGGGCAATCAATGATTACAAGGCACGCCTCTATGAGCACTTTGGCGTCGAGTCCAACCGTTACGAGCACGAGGTCGAGTTCAATGCCCTGATCAACGTCGCCGAACCAGCATTTTTTGCTCTGGAGGCAATTGTAAACGGCGGTACAGAACACCGCGGCGGTACAGAACACCGCGGCGGTACAGAACACCGACCCGGTGTTGTTGACCGGCCTGGTACAGAACACCGGCCCGGTGTTGTTGACCGGCCTGGTACAGAACACCGGCCCGGTGTTGTTGACCAGCCTGGTGCAGAACGCCGGGTTATGATCGCACACGAGTTTATGGGCATGCCGCTCTGTTACAGCGCCGTGCTGCACGCGCCCGGCACCTACCGCACCATCTTTTACGGGCACGAAGTGGCGACCGTCCGCCCGATCGTCGAGTTCCACCCCGGCCACGATGCCATGTTTTACAACGTTATGGCCCAGGCACGATCCGAGGGACATTACGTCGATGACGTATTCGGTGATCGATCCGGCTTTTACAAGCACGGGCTGATCCGACCGGTGCCCACCCACTGTGACCATATTTTCGCCGTTGGCGATCAGGTCGTGCAAGAAATGCGCTTTTTGGGCGAGGATTGGATGCGGGCCAACATCGACCTGGTGTACAACGGCGTGCCCAGTGTCGAGATTACATTGGATGAAAAAAAGGCCTCCAAGGCCAAATTGCAGCGGTATTGCGCCAATCTGTTCGACTATAAGCCCGATTATGTGTTTTCACACGTCACGCGGTTCATCCCCTCCAAAGGGCTGTGGCGCGACCTGCGGGTGATGGAACAGTTGGACGGGCTGCTGGCAGCGCAGAACAAGCGGGCCGTGCTGTTTGTCCTATCCAGCGTGATTCCAACTGGCCGCCCGGCACAGGCCATTCGGGCGATGGAACAAGCCTATGACTGGCCGGTGGTCCATCGCGAGGGCACGGTTCACGTCGACGGCATCAACGTGCCGGACTTGGTCGCTTACGAGGCGCCTTTTTACAGAGCGATCGAGCAGTTTAACGGGAACGCTCACGCAGCCAGGATCGTGCTGGTCAACCAGTTTGGTTGGAAACAAGAGCTTTGCGGGCAGCGCATGCCAGCCAATATGCAATTTCCGGATATCCGTCACGGCACCGACCTCGAGTTCGGCCAAAGCGTCTACGAACCGTTTGGTATCGCCCAGCTAGAGCCGCTCAGTTTTGGTGCGCTGTGTGTGGTCTCGAATGTCTGCGGGTGTGTGGGATTTTACAACCGAGCCGGAGGCGAGGACAAACCCAACGTCATCATAGCCGACTATGTCACCGGCTACGGAGGACACAGTGCAGCATCGGCGATGGCCATCGATCGCACGATCCGAGACTGGATCGAGATAGACCAGGCCCGTGTCGTAGCCCAAAACATCATAGAACGCTTGCCGCAAGACGACGTGTCGGCTCAAAAGCTGCTGGACGACGGATATGCTCTGTCGCAGAAAATGAGCTGGGAGGTCGTGGTCCGGGATTATCTTTTTCCAGGGCTGGGCTTTTGAGAAGCAAAGGAGTCGATGACCATGAGAGTGCTGGCGATGATTTTGGCCGGGGGGCAGGGAACGCGGTTGAGCATTCTCTCGCAAAAACGCGCCAAGCCTGCCGTCTTGTTTGCCGGCAAGTACCGGATCATTGATTTTACGCTGTCCAACTGCGTCAACTCGGGGGTGACCGCAGTGGGCGTTTTGACCCAGTACCGTCCCAGGTCGCTCAACGACCACATTCGAACCGGGCGTCCGTGGGATCTGGACCGGATGTACGGCGGGGTAACCCTGTTGCAACCGTACCAGGTGTCACAATCGAGCCAGCCCTGGTATCGTGGTACGGCGGACGCGATCCACCAAAACCTGGATTTTATAGAGCACCACCGCCCTGATATGACGCTCGTACTCGCCGGGGATCACATCTACAAGATGGATTACAGCTCGTTGCTACACTATCACGAGGAGAAAAACGCCGATATGACCGTGTGCACGATGCGAGTACCACTGTCAGAGGCGTCACGGTTCGGAGTTCTGAACCTTGATCAAGCCGATCCAGGGCGCGTGTCCAAATTTGAGGAAAAGCCCAAACATCCCAAGAGCGACCTGGCCTCAATGGGCATCTATATGTTTAGCACACAAGTGATGACCCGCTTGCTGGAAGAAGATGCGATGGATGCCAACTCGTCACACGACTTTGGCAAAGACATCCTGCCCAAGATGATTGCCGAAGGATATCGCGTCTTTTGCTACTCGTTCGATGGATACTGGGTTGACGCGGGCACGGTGCAGGCGTACTGGGAAGCGCACATGGATCTGCTGGAAGAGCGCCCGTTGCTTAACTTGCTTGATCGCAAATGGGTCATCCACACCCGCAGCGAAGAACGCCCGCCGGTCAACATCCGCACCGGAGCATCGATCGGCCACAGCCTGATCTCGGATGGGTGCGTGATCGAAGGTGCCGTCGAGTACTCGGTCCTCTCACCCGGCGTGCAGGTCCGGCAGGGAGCCATTGTACGCAACTCGATCGTGATGACCGACACCGTGATCGAAGATATGGCCGTCGTCGATCGGGCAATCATCGACAAGAACGCGCGCATTGGAGCGCGATCCAAGATCGGTTATGGAAACGATATGCACGTCGTGAATGAATTGGATCCGCGATTGGACACCGGCATCACCTTGATCGGCAAAAACAGCGCGATCCCGCCCCAGATGACCGTTGGCCGTAACTGCGTGATCGGCAGCGATCTGTCGCCACAGGCCTTTCAGTCGATCCGGCAACTCGCCCTAAAGAGTGGCAAAACGATACAATAGGAGGACAAGAGGGATCAATGGCGGATCTCAAGCTGTGTATTCACGGACATTTTTACCAACCGCCCCGCGAAAACCCATTTACAGGCGTGGTTCCTGACGAAGCCGGGGCAGAGCCTTTTAGGAACTTTAACGAAAAGATCCATCACGAGTGTTACAAACCCAACGCCGACCTGGGCAACTGGGAGTTGATCAGTTTTAACCTGGGACCAACCCTGGCCGGCTGGCTGGAGAACAGGTTCCCCTCGACGCACCACCGCATCCAGGATGCCGATCGCTACCACCAGCAGTCTTTTGGCGTTGGCAATGCCGTTGCCCAAGCATACAATCACTCAATTTTGCCCCTGGCAACCCACCGGGACAAGATCACGCAAGTTGCGTGGGGGATCGCCGATTTTCGCCGCCGCTTTGGCCACATGCCGCAGGGTATGTGGCTGCCCGAAATGGCCGTCGATCTGGATACGCTGATGGTCATTGAAAGCCAGGGCATCGAATTTACGCTGTTGTGCCCGCACCAGGTGCGCCTTGACGGAGATGGTTGGGTGGACAGCACGCGGCCCTATTTGGTCCGCCTGCCCAACAGGAAAACACTCTCGGTATTCTTGAGAGATGAAGAGATCTCGAACCGCCTGGCCTTTGACCAGGGTCTGACGTCCGACGCTACCCACTTTAGCCGTTGGTGTCGGGACACCGTTCACAAAGACAGCGGCTTGTTTATTATCGCCACTGATGGCGAGACCTTTGGCCATCACCAGCCTGAACGGCAGTTCTTTCTCAAATCACTGCTCCGGGGCGAAGCGGCCAAGGCCGGGTTTGAGATCACGACGCCGGGCAAAGTTTTACGCCACCAACGGCCACAGCAAGAAGTGGCCATCGTCGAAAACACCGCCTGGAGCTGCGCGCACGGCGTCTCCCGATGGAGCATTGGCTGCGCGTGCACGCCCGGAGACGGGCAGTGGAAACCTCGCTTGCGCACGGCGTTTGATCGCCTGGCCGGCGGCGTGGATGCACTATACGAAAACGAGTGCCGGTCCTGGCTCAACAACCCGTGGCAAGTACGCGACAGCTATATTAACGTTATTCTGGGCCGGACGGATGGTATGGAATTGCTACAGCGTTTCTGGACCAACGCGATCCCGACGCAAAATGCGATCCGCATCTTGCTCTTACTGGAAGCAGAACGTTACTGCCAGGCCATGTATACCTCTTGCGGGTGGTACTTTGAAGATCTGTCGCGGATCGAACCGAGCAACAATATCGCCTATGCGATCAAGGCGATCGAGCAGGTGCAACTGGCAACCGGCATCGACCTGTCGCAAGGATTCCGCAACGACCTGTCGGCCGTGCAAAGCTGGATCACCGAAGAGACCGGGCGAGACATTTACGACCGCATCGTCGCCGAGCGGCAAATCTGAATTCAAATATGAGCAAACAGGAACCCGATTTCAATCACATCCTGGGCCCACACGGCCCGATCGCCAGACAACTGGGTGAATACGAACACCGCCCATCGCAGATCAAGATGGCACAGATTGTCTGGCAGGCACTGGAAGAGGAACGCGACGCCCTGATCGAAGCCGGCACCGGCACGGGCAAGAGCATCGCTTACCTGGTTCCCGTTCTGCTCAGCGACAAGACGATGATTGTCTCGACGGCCAACAAGGCACTGCAAGGACAGCTTTACGAAAAGGACGTACCCTTTGTGCGCGACGCACTGGGCCTCGACTTTGAGACGGTGCTGATCAAGGGCCGACAAAATTACGTCTGCCTGCGCAAATACCAGGTCGAAATGCCGCAGCAGCAGATGTTTGCCCAGGTTGATGGCATAAAGGCCTATGACCTGGACGAGATCGATGACTGGGTGCGCCACAGCGAAAGCGGCGATCTGGAAGAACTACCCTTTGTGCTCGACGCCGATCTGCGCGGGCACATTACCTGCCCGCCGGAGGAATGCCTGCATCGTGATTGCCTGTATTACGATCGCTGTTTCGTGATGAAGGTGCGGCAGGAAGCGGCCGAGGCACGCATCGTGATCACCAATCACCACCTGTTGATCAGCGACCTACGGCTACGGACTATTGGCGGGGTCAGCCTGCCCGACAGCGAGGTGCTGATCTGCGATGAGGCACACCAGATCGAGAGCGTAGCCTCTTCGATTTTCGAAACCACGATCACCGATTACGCCGTACCGGCACTGCTGCTGCGCAAATTGCTCCGCGAACACATGCCAGCCAACAAGCTCGATAAGCTGG
>JAFGJF010000141.1 GCA_016929205.1 Anaerolineae bacterium | reverse complement strand
TTGGCCTTGATCAACCCGGTCACGACATCGACGCTGGGACGCTGCGTGGCCAAAACGAGGTGCATCCCCGTGGCGCGGGCCATCTGCGCCAGGCGGCAGATCGACTTTTCCACCTCATCGGGGGCAAAGAACATCAAGTCTGCCAGCTCGTCGATCAAAACGACGACGCGCGGCATATATTCGCTGCTGCCCACCTGCCACTTTTTGTTGTACTCGTCAATGTGGCGCGCACCCACATCGGCCAGCTTTTGGTAACGGGCCTGCATTTCGTTCACCAGCCATTGCAAGACGCTAACCACGCGCTCGACATCGACCTCGACGCGCCCGTAGAGATGGGGAAGCCCTTCGTAACTGGTCAGTTCGACACGTTTGGGGTCGATCATGACCAGACGCAGCGTCAGCGGCGAGTTTTGAAAGAGCAAGCTGGCGGCGATGGCGTTGATACACGCCGATTTGCCGGCACCGGTCGCACCGGCGATCAACAAGTGAGGCATTTTGGCCAGGTCGGCAACAACGGCATATCCGGCGGTGCCGGTCCCCAGGCCCAGCTTCAGGGCCGACTTTTTGCGGCGAAAGACGCGCGATTCCATCACTTGGCGCAACGAGACGATCGACAAGCTGTCGTTAGGGACCTCGATGCCGACGATGGCACGCCCAGGCACGGGCGCCTCGATGCGAATCGGTGAAGCAGCCAGGGCCAGGGCCAGGTCTTTGTTCAAAGAGGCAATCTTGGAGACGCGAATTTTGCGCTCCGTCTCTTCGCCACCCTGCCCGATGCGGGTCACATAGCCCGGCTCGACGCCGAATTGGGTGACGCGCGGTCCCCAGTTGGTCTCGACCACCTTGGCCGGAACGTCAAAGTGGGCCAATGTCTCTTCGATAATCCGTGCTTTGTTCTGCGCGTCATCCATATCCGACTTGGTCGGAGACGGTTCATCCAGCAACGTGAGCGGCGGCAGGGTGACCTGGTAATGGCGCGCGCGCTTGCGCTTGGGTTCGGGCTGAGCCACGACCGGCACGGCCACAGCAACGGGCGCGGCGACGGAAACGGCATCGGGACTGAGTTGTTGGACAGACTGGCTTGTCGTAACCCGTTCAGATATGGCTTCTTGCCCGACGTCAGCTTGCTCGCGGCCGGGTGGCAAGAGCATCTCTCGCCCTTTTTCGACGAGTTCGAACGCCCAATCGTCGATTTGCTCCAACCAATCCTGGACGGACCACCCGGAGGTGATCACAATTCCACCGACGAGTGCGCACCCCAAGATCACGCCTGTAGCAAGCGGCCCCAGCAGTTCGCTCAAGATGCCGCTGAACACCGCGCCGACATACCCCCCGCCCAATCCTTCCTGCGCCGCCTGCCACGGGGCATCTCTGGCAAAGAGCAGATGAGTCAGGCCCAGCAGGACAAAGAAAATGATTTCGATGCCGACGATGATGTGCCACGGAATGCTTGAGCGATCGGGCATCTTGCCCAGGATCAGCATAACACTGACCACAATCACGACCAGGACAGCAGGATAACTACCCCAGCCCAGCAGTTGGTGGATCAGGTTGCTCCAGGGATCGATCAATGTGCCACTGGCGCGATTGAACAACCCGGCGAGCGTAATGATCGCCAGGGCCAGCAGCAGGATGCCCAGGATCCCCTGCTCGTGCAGCGTTTTGAGCCACGTCGGATTTGTCAAGGTGCGCTGCGGTTGTGGCTTTTTGCTTGTGCTGCTCCTCTTTTTGGTCATTGCGTCTCGATCATTCGCCTCAAGGTATAGATGCCGATCTGCCGAGATGGCACTGATTTTACAGTATACCACGCAAAGGTGAGTTTGACAATTTCGGGGCGGTTGATTGCTCTCATTGTCTATATCAGGAACGTTGGGCGGCGCACCGCAGAACAAAGTCCCGATGACTGGGACGATTGTCTCGCACCGGCAGCCTCCGTCAACGTGCCATCACCTCTCTGACCGCGCTGGCAATGTGCTCGGCTGACATCCCGTACTTTTTCACAACCTCCAGGTACGGGCCGGACTCGGCAAACCCATCGCACATGCCAATCCGTTTCATCGGCACCGGACATCCTTCGACCAGCGTTTCGGCCACGGCGCTGCCCAACCCGCCCAGGATGATGTTGCTCTCGGCGGTCACGATCGCCCCCGTTTCCTCGGCCGCCTGGAGAATCGTCTCCGTGTCCAGCGGCTTGAGGGTATGGCAGTCAATGACCCGCACCTCAATGCCCTGCGCCGCCAGCATTTCCGCCGCCAGCAGAGCGTGCGGCACCATATCGCGGATCGCCACGATCGTCGCATCCATACCATCTCGTATGGTCACTGCCTTGCCGATCTCGAACGGGTAATCGTCGTCAAAAAGCAGCGGCACCGGATCGCGGGTGAAACTGAGGTACACCGGCCCCTGACGTTCTGCCGCCGCCCACGTGGCCAACTTGGTCGTCGGCGAATCGGCGGTGGCAATAACGGTTGAGCCGCCGATGGCGCGCATAATCGACAGGTCTTCCTGTCCCTGGTGGGTGGGCCCGTCTGGCCCTGGCGTGATCCCACCGTGGCTGGAGGCGATCTTGACGTTCAGGCGCGGGTAGTGGATGCTGTTACGCACCTGGTCCAGGGCACGCAAGGTGGCAAAGACAGCATACGTCGTCGCAAAAGGGATCAATCCGGTGGTAGCCATTCCCGCCGCCGCGGCCATCATATTTTGCTCGGCGATGCCGAAATTAAACGACCGCTCCGGAAAGCGATCGGCAAACTCGTTCGTCTTGATCGATTTGGACACATCGGCATCCAGCACGACCACATTGGGATTTCGTTCGCCCAGTTCCAGGATCGCTTCGGCATAAGCGTAGCGCGTGGCCTGTGCTTCGGCAGCGGTGAATAACTCGCCGGAAACCAGCAGGGGAATAACCTGAGGGCGAAGATAGTGATAGGAAGATGAGTTAGGTTTGCTCATCGAGACAACTCCGAATTTCTTCCAGCGCGCATTCCGCTTCTTCTGCGCAAGGGGCCCGGCCGTGCCACTCGACCTTGTTTTCCATAAACGAGACGCCGCAGCCTTTGATCGTCTCAGCCACGATCATCGTCGGCCTGCCTGAGGTCGCCTTGGCCATTTCCAGGGCACGGACGACCTGGGCCATATCGTGACCGTCGATCTCGATCACCTGCCAGCCAAAGGCACGCCATTTGTCGGCAACCGGTTCAATCGGCATCTGTGTGTCCACACAACTGTCGTTTTGCAGGTGGTTGCGATCCAGGATGGCGGTCAGGTTATCCACTTTCCACGCTGCCGCGGCCATCGCTGCCTCCCAGATCGCCCCTTCCTGCGACTCGCCGTCGCCAATGATCACCCAGACGTGATAATCCTTTTTTCGCAGCTTGCCGCTGAGTGCCATACCCAACCCTGCGGACAGCCCCTGTCCCAACGACCCGGCTGTCATGTCGATGCCCGGCGTCTTGCGCATGTCGGGATGGCCCTGCAAGATGCTGTCAAGCTTGCGCAGCGTGCCCAGGTGCGCCTTGTCAAAATAGCCCTTTTCGGCCAGGGCCGCGTACCACACCGGGCAGGCGTGCCCCTTGGAAAGGATAAACCGATCCCGGTCGGGCCATCCGGGGTTTGCCGGATCGATATTCATGACCCGGAAATAGAGCGCGGTGACGATATCTGCCGCCGATAGCGAGCCGCCGGGATGGCCGGCCTGGGCGGTGGCGATCATTTCAATAATATCGCAGCGAATAACGGCAGCCATCCGTTCCAATTCTCGAACGGATAGTGGGACAAGGGGACTGTCCATACGTGCTCCTTTACGTTGTGCCACTCTAGTTTGGACGATTTGTAGCACCCCACTCTCATTGACCCAGACGGTATACAACAAAACCAGCCGCTTGTCAAATAGCTCACAAAAAACCGAGGCCCGGGTGAACCAAGCCTCGGTTTCGTGTGCAGGATGTGTGCACGATTCGGGCTCAAGCGAGCCCGGCAAACAAGTCATCCAGCGGCGGGTCGTGCGACTCGCGATAGATCTCAAACATCACTTGTGGGTGGACAAATTCCTTGATCTTGGTATTCTCGATCGTCTCCTGAAACGTCACGTAACAGTCGAGGGCCTGGTGTGCCTTTTCAACGTCGACTGGTTCGACCTCGAACACGCAGTCGATCTCGCCTGGCTTGGAGCCGCTGAGTTTGAAATGGGTCCCATGCCCGGCGTCCTCCTCGGTAAGCGTATAAAACGCCAGGCGTTTCAGATAGGGCGCTCGCTCGGCCAATTCGACGTAGGCCCGTTTGACCACGGCGTGCGTAACGAGGTGATCGTAAAAACCGCTGATCCCGTGTACGGCATAGGTGACGACGACATTTGGCTGCATGCGCTCGATATGCTCAACGATCACCCGTTCGATGTCACGCGGATCCATCTCTTTCAGACCGCTGTCCGGCAGGTCAAGCACGGTCATATCCGTTAGATCGAGCACCTGGGCCACATCGCGCATTTCTTGATACCGCACCTCGCCCATTTCTTCAACTGAATAGCCATGCTTGAAGCGCTGCCGTGTTGCCCCACCCTTGGTCAGGGTCAGTAGATAGACCTCGTGCCCCTGGCGGCGTTGTTTCGACATCGCGTGGGCCACGCCAAACGACTCGTCGTCGGGATGTGGAAAAATGTACAGGATTTTCATGGTGTCCCATCCAGGATGGCATTCACTTCTGCCACTTCGTCCTCGCTCAAGGCCCAATCGGCAGCCTTGACATTGCTCTGCACGTGCGCGAGTTTCGTCGCTCCCGAGATCACCGAACTCACTTCCGGGTGAGCCAGCAGCCACGCTTGCGCGAGTTCGTTCATCCCCCGCCCACGCTCAGCCGCCCATGCGCTCAGTTTTTCAACGATGTCATAGTTCGCATCGGTCATAAAGCCCTGCACGTAACGGTTGCTCTCGCCGCGCGAACCCGGTGGCGCCGGCTGGTCGCGTTCGTACTTGCCCGTCAGAAAGCCGCCTGCCAGCGGAAAGTAGGGGATAAAACCCACGCCGTGTGCGCGGCAGGTGGGCAGCACTTCGCCCTCGACGTCCCGTTTGAGCATGTTATAGTGTGACTGCAGCGCTACAAACGGCGTCCAGCCCTTCAATTCGGCCAGCAGGTTGGCGTGCGCCAACTGCCACGAGGCAAATTCCGACGCGCCAAGGTAACGCACCTTGCCCCAGCGCACAAGGTCATCCAGCGTGCGCAACGTTTCCTGGATCGGCGTCGCCTCATCCCAGCGATGTACGTAAAAGAGGTCGATGTGGTCGCTTTGCAGACGGATCAGGCTGGCGTCGACGGCATTCAAAAGGTGGTAACGTGACGTGCCACGGTCATTCGGCCCCTCGCCGACGGGGAAAAAAGCCTTGGTCGCCAGCACAACCCTGTCCCAGCGCCCCTTGAGCGCGTTGCCCAGCGTGATTTCCGACTGCTGCTTGGTATACACATCTGCCGTATCGATCAAATTGATCCCCAGATCGATTGCCGCGTCGATTATGTTGTTGACCTCGTTCTGCGGCAAAGCATCCGAGCCAAAACGATTCGTGCCCAGACCAATGGTCGACACACGTACGCCCGATGTGCCCAATTGACGATATTCCATAGTCTCATGCTCCTTGTTGGTGTATTTTATGCATCCATTATAGCATGGATACGATACTTTGTATGTTACTTTTGTCGTGCTTGGGATTTCCTTTGTTCCAAGACCATCGGCACCTCTGTTCGGCAATCAGCAAGTATGAGTTCATAGGATCGTCTTGGCAGCCTGTTGGGGGCGATTCATCAGGAAAGTCAAGACCCAAGTCTAACCTATTTCCATTTTGTAGCTGTTTGATAGCAAAGCGATAGGCATTGGGATTGGGAATGGTGTATACTATTCATAGCTGATCATGTCAAATCGAGTTCGTTGCTATACTGTTTTCTGTGAAAAGGAAGGAAAAGCATGAAATCAATCATCATCATTGGCGCCGGGATTGCCGGTCTGTCGGCCGGATCTTATGGACAGATGAACGGCTACCGCACCCAGATCTTTGAGCTGCACGACAAGCCGGGTGGGCTGTGCACATCTTGGAAACGCAAGGGCTATACTTTTGACGGCTGCATCCACTGGCTGGTTGGCTCGAAAGCCGGCAGTGGCATGAATCACATCTGGCAGGAACTGGGCGCACTTGAGGGACGGCAGGTCGTCGATCACAGCGAGTTCACACGAATCGAGGGGCCTGGTGGAAAAGCATTTATTGTCTACACAGATATCGATCGACTTGAGCAGCATATGAAGGAACTATCCCCGGCGGATGGCCAAGTGATCGACGAACTGTGTAAAATGATCCGTCGCTTTACACAGCTAGACCAGGCGACGGGTGGTCTGGGGGGCGCGTTCGGTCTGCTGGGCAGGCTCAAGGCCGCTGTGCAGATGCTGTCCTTGATGCCCGCCTTGTCCAGGTACAACAAAATATCTGTCCAGGAATTTACTGCTCGTTTCAGCGATCCGTTTTTGCGGCAATCGTTCGCCACGGTCTTTGATATGCCCGACTTTCCAATGATAGGTCTGCTCTTTACGCTGGCCTATATGCATAATCGTGATGCCGGATATCCGATCGGAGGGTCGCTCGCTTTCGCGCGGGCGATCGAGCGCCGCTACCTCGACTTGGGCGGCGAGATCCGCTACAAGTCACGTGTAGCCAAGATACTGGTTGAACCTGGTTCCAACCAAGGGCACGACCGTGCCGTCGGCGTGCGCCTGGTCGACGGCAGCGAGCACCGCGCCGACGTCGTGATCTCGGCGGCAGACGGGCACGCCACGATCTTTGACATGCTGGAAGGGAAATATGCCAACGACAAGGTGCGTGGCTATTACGAGACACTGCCCATCTTTCCCCCCATCGTTCAGGTGTCGCTGGGGGTGGCTCGCGACCTTGGCGATCAGCCACATTCGGTCAACTATTTGCTCGACGAGCCGATCTTTATCGCTGGCGAGGTGCGTAAACGGATTGGTTTCAAACACTATTGTTACGATCCCACGCTGGCCCCAGAAGGCAAATCGATCGTCGAAATCATGTTTCAGTCCAACCATCCGTACTGGAAGCGCCTGTCCGAGGAACCCGAGCGCTACGACGCCGAAAAGAAAGACATTGCGATCAAGGTCATCGATCAGTTGGAAAAGCGATTTCCGGGGTTTGCAGAACAGGTCGAAGCTGTGGACGTCGCCACACCATTGACCTATGAACGTTACACTGGCAACTGGCAGGGCTCGATGGAGGGCTGGCTGCCGACGACCCAAGCAGGTGGGATAATGGGTAAAGGGATGGACAAGACGCTGCCGGGTCTCGGCAACTTTTACATGATCGGGCAATGGGTCGAACCAGGCGGTGGCCTGCCCCCAGCAGCGACATCAGCCCGTGGCGTGATCGAGATGATCTGTAAACAGGACAAGAAACCTTTCGAGACGTCAGTCCCGTCAACAACATAATGTAAAATTTCTTCCTTTCCAACTCGAGTCGATTCGATCAGTGCCTATCGAACCAGGCTGGCATCGACGGTTCAACTCTAAAATGTCTCTTTTGATCCGCGTGCATAGCGCGTGTTTTTTCCAAGGGCGTACGTTGCAGAAAAAAAAGAGCGATGCCGGTACAATCTGGCATCGCTCATGCTTTAGGTGCGATCTATTATCGAATGAACAGGTTCAAAACGCTGGTCAAAATCGCCGTGGCGACCTTGACTTCTCTGGATTTCAGGTGGCGGAATCGCCATGCGCGTTGTGCCCTTTTGGTTATCAACGGTTCTTCTATCTTGTATATATCACTTGCAGTCAGAGCATCAAAATACATATTTGCACCTCTTGGATATCATCTCAACAAGTAGCAGAAGCCCCTTGTAGTTGCCCTTCCGAGTGGGCACAAGAGACAATCCTACCCAAGATATTGAAAAGATATTCCCTTGGCCTCTATGCTATTATAATTAGCAAACAGTTCTAGTCCTTATCGTACGAACAAAGTGAAAACCGAAAGCAGAAGCGATGCAATCGATCGGGAGCGCTTGTCCCTATGCTCGCGATACCGCCAAGTTTTCTGCCAATCTCGCTCGTACCGTGCTATTTTCATCTTGTATATGTCAGTTACACTAAAGGGATCGCTGTACATTGTTTTCTCCTTTTGCTCCAATTCAGAACCAGTGTAGCACATTCCCGTGTACTTGAATACGACAAAAGTCACATTTTGATTGAAGGCCCGAACCCGCCACTATCATCTCCCTCTTGACAAATCAGCGATAATAGTTTATAATATTCATTATAGTTAATATTATTAACTTTAGTGAAAAGGAGTAGCTATATGGGACAAACGCTGAACCGCCGGCAGCGACGGCGCCAGGAGACCATGGCTGAAATCAAGCGGACTGCTCGCCAACAGATCGCACAGAATGGTGCCGCCAATCTGTCGCTCGGGGCGATTGCTCGTGCGATGGGGATGACCCCACCGGCGCTGTACCGGTATTTCAAGAACCGCAATGCCTTGATCGCTGCCCTGATCGTCGATGCCTACAATTCGATGGGCAAAGTGATGGAGAGCGCAGCGCAGGGGTTGCCGGTTGAAGACTATGGGGCTCAATTCCTGGCCTTGATGCACGCCTATCGCGAGTGGGCAGTAGACTATGTCGAGGACTATGCCCTGATGTATGGCACATCCACGGCGGATGTCGACATGTCAGGAGAGCAGCTTGAGACCTTTCAACGTGCAGTGATGCGCAGCATGAGAGCGATGACCTGCGTATTGAGCGCTGCGCATCAAGCCGGTCAGTTGATCATCCCTGCCCAATACGACGACCCACCCCCACCCGTAAAGCGAGCCCTATTGTGGATGCAATCCGTCCTGCACGACGAGGCGATTCCGCTGGGCATCCTCGCTCTTGCCCTCACCACCTGGCTCCGCGCTGATGGCTTGGTTTGGCAGGAATTGCATGGACACTTGCCCAAGATTCTGTTCGGCGACGGCGATTTTTACGACATGGAAAGCCGCGTGCTGGTCGAACGATTGGGATTGAGAAAGGGGTAGATGAATGGTTATTGTTGACGAAAAAAAATGCACGGGGTGTGGTTCGTGCGTAAACATCTGCCACGAGAGCTGTATGTCGCTCATCGATGGTGCAGCCGTGATCGACTATACGTACTGTAGCACTTGCACGCAGTGTGTGGCCATCTGCCCTGTGCAAGCTCTATCCTGGGAGAGTGTGCCACCTGTCGCCTTTGAGGCAGCGTGCTTACCTGCACCGGAGCAACTTGACGAGTTGTTCAAACAACGACGAACCATCCGCTTTTACAAGAGAACCAAGATCGAGCGGGCGCTTCTCACCGAGATCGTCAACTGTGGCATCTATGCCCCGACCCACAATTACAGTTTACGAGCCGTTGTCGTCGATGACGAGACGATTATGGAGACCCTTGACCGGATCCTGATGCGTTTTGTGTCCATGGTTTACAATGTTGCTTATCGACCCAAGATCGTGGGTGTCCTTGCCAGGATGATCGGGATGTCGGAAGAATACCTGCTGAACAAACCAAAACTGGAGAGGGCACTGCAAGCAGGGGCGGCGTTCCACCGCCCGGCAGCTATCGTTTTCATCGTCGGTGACAAGCGAATCCCTCTTTCAGAAGCCAGCGCGCAATACGCCCTTGCCAATATGACCTTTTACGCCCAGGTCAAGGGCATCGCCAGCTGCCTGTGGGGCAACGGCCCGATCTTTATGGACAAGAGCCGTGCGGCTAGACGATGCCTGGGGCTGCAAAGACACGATCGCATCTTTGGCGCACTTTTCCTGGCCTATCCGGCGATGAGGTTCAGGAACAAGGTCGAAGGCCGGATGATGCCCATTCAGTGGAACGGAACGGCATCGCCACCACGCTAACCAGTTGGAACGCCGGGATGACCCGGACCATCCTGCCGCCACGCGCGACCTTTACCAAGCTGGGCCGTGGGGCGACACTGGGCCGACTTTATGACACAGCCCAACAAAGACGTGTGCGGGAAACATCGCTGGCTGGCCTTGCTCGCTCGAGACGCTCCCCTCGAACCTGTGTATTTGGACGAAACGGTCGAGCAAAACCGGCCATCGATCTCGGCCGTTTTCAAATTATGCAGACTTGGGAATTTTGACCTTGATCTCGTCAATCGAGCGCAAAACAATGTCGGCATGCCGCTGCAGCAACGCCGGGTCGCCAGCCCCGCTCAACACGCCGACCTTGAGCCCTGCGCTGGCTCGCTGCCCCATCAACAGATCGGCCAGGGTGTCACCCACCATCACTGCACGCCCGGGCGACACTCGCAACTGCTCGCATGTCGCCAGAAACGTATCTGGAGCCGGCTTCCACGGTATGCCATCGTCGCCGCAATAGAGGATCTCGATCAGATGATCGACCTGCAAAATGTGCAGCGTTTCTTCTGTCTCGGCCCGGTGATCGGTGGTAATCACGGCCACGTGCACGTCATTCTTTCGCAATTGCGTCATCAGCCCAACCACATCACCTGCGGTGCGAATCAGATCGGCCAACGACAAATCGGCCAGGGTCCGCTCGTAAAGCGAGGAGGAAAGCGATTCGGCCTCGCTCCATCCCACGCCATGCCGATAGAGCGTTGCCGCTACAATGGTTTGCACTTGCTCGGTGGTCGCAATCGACAGCGGGCTTTCCGGCCTGGTCCGATGCCTCTCGAGATCGTATCCCAGCGCCTCCACGATCGCCTTCGGCAGCGAGTCATCTCCTCTGACCGCTGCCAGCCGCTCCACCCAGGCTTCGATCAAACGTCCCCACATAAACTCGAAATCGAGCAGCGTGCCGTCTTTATCAAAGACAACCAGGTCTGCGTCAAAAACTACGTCGCCAAACACTACTAGCGCCATTCGCTCCTCACGATCACGATATCCTGTTTGTTATGGAATCAAAAAGTTGACGATCCCGGCAAACCTACCAGCGGTCGCCCAATCTTTTTCAGCCTTCGTCTTTCAATCCACAAACCCAATACAACAAAAACAGTGCCCACGATCATTGCCGATATCTGGGGAAACGACGCACAACCCGCCGCGGACAAAAAGGGCTCAAGTGGATCTGGAATCGTGCCGATAACGGGCGGCGACATACGACTGCCGCCATTAGGCGAATCCAGCAGGGCAACATTCTCCAAAGTGATTGGCGCTGGCACGTTTTGCCTGTTCCATCATAACATATATACCCCCGGTTGGCAATCCTTTCCGGCTAGCTCAATCTTGCCCTGCAACTGAATTCGAGTAGAATATCAAAGTGCGATCTGGCTCCACTTGGCCCTGCCCCGCAATGGAGGATACGATAATGAAAAACCTGCTGCCCTATATGGATCCCTTTTTTGGCAATGGCACGATCGACCTGCCCAAACCAAAAGGCATTGCCGCAACGTGGTTCTTTATCAAAGCCCAGACCGGCAACACCTATCCTGGCGCTTGCGCGCCGTTTGGCATGATCTCGGTCTGCCCTTATTCCGGCGCTTACCCGACCGGCTATGGCAAAAACGCACCCAACACTCACGCCACACCCGCGCAACGTTTTGACGAATTCGTCGCCTCTGGTTTTACACACTTGCAGCAAAGCGGCACGGGCGCGATTGAAACGTACTATAATTACGTCCGGGTCACGCCGTTGGTTGGCGATCTAGAACAATTGGGCACGCGGTGGACGCTGGAAAACGAGACGGCCAACCCTGGATATTATGCCGCTTCCCTGGCCGGCACCGGGATCAAGGCGGAATTGACGGCCTCTCCCCGGGCCGCATTCCACCGCTACACGTTCACCCAAACGCCAGCCGAGGACGCCGGGCACACCATCGCGATTGATTTTTCCAATGGCGGCATCGATTTCCCCGACCGGCGAACGATCCCAACCAAAGCCGAAATCGTCATTCTTGCTGACAATGCCGCCCAGGGTCGCATCGTAATGGCCGGGCTGCCCATTTACGTCTATGTGGAGACCGATCTACCGGATGGTACCTGCGTTATGTGGGCCGGAAAACAAGAGATCACCGGTCAACGTAGCCTGTTGATCCAAGACGTGAGCGAAACGGATTACAGTCCCTTTGGCGTCCTGTTCAAAGCTGGACGCGCCACCATTGTTCAAGTCCGTGTCGGGTTTTCCCTGCGCAGCACCGAACAGGCCCGGCGCAACGCGCACGGACTGCTCGACAAATCCTTTGACCAAGTTGTCCAAGAAACCCAGCAGCTATGGAACGCACACGCCCACCGGGTCCAGGTCGACGGTGGCAGCAAGGTGCAAAAGACGATCTTTTATTCATCGCTCTATCACAGTCTAGTCAAGCCCGCCGATTGGTATGGCGAAAGTCCGTTTTGGCAGGACGAGGTCTTTTATGTCGATTTTGCCACAATGTGGGATCAATACAAAACACAATTGCCTTTACTGCTGACGCTGTATCCCGAACGCGGGCGTGACGCCGTCAATACCCTGATCTCGCTGGCCGAACACACCGGCGGCTTTCCCAACGGTCTTGTCCTCAACGCCAACCTGGCCCAGTTCGATAACCAGGCACGCTCCCTGGCCCATTATACCATCGCCGACGCCTACCATAGGCACCTCGAGGGCATCGACTGGCAGCGCGCACTTGAGGCTATGGTCGCCGATCTGCGCCAGGCAAACAACGCCGACTTTTTCCAACGCGGCCTTGTTTACCCGGTCACGCACACTCTCGACCTCGCCGGTGCGTGCTTTTGCACCGCGCAGCTCGCCAAAGCACTCGGTCAAGACGATCTCTACCGTGAAATAATGCCCTTTGCCAGCTATTGGAAAAATGCCTATGACCAAGAGTCTGGGAAACTGATTGAGGCCAGGTACTATGAAGGTGGGCTGTGGAATTATTCCTTCCGGCTGCTGCACGACATGGCCGGGCGCATCGCCCTCTATGCCAAGGAAGCGGATTTCATCGCCGACCTGGATCGCTTTTTTGGGTACGGACAGCCGCCCATCGTACAGCCAACCGTTCCCGGCGACCGGGAGACGATGCGCCGGGGACACGCGCTGAACCGCTTTGAGGGGTATAACAACGAACCGGACATCGAGACACCCTATGGCTACATTTACGCCGGGCGACACGACCGAACGGCCGAGGTTGTGCGTGCGGGTATGCAATACATGTTTACCACCGGGCGAGGCGGCCTGCCGGGCAACAACGACTCGGGGGGACTGACTTCTTGTTACGTCTGGAATGCGATCGGCCTCTTTCCAGTCACCGGGCAGCCGATCATGTTGATCGGCAGTCCGATCTTTGACTCGGTGTTGCTCGACTTTGGAAACGAGAGCCAATTTTCAGTGAGGGCGATCAACAACTCGGATGCAAACATTTACGTGCAGAGCGCGACACTCAACGGCCAACCCATCGACCACGCTTACATCACCATCGACGAGCTACGCGGTGGAGGCGTGCTCGAATTGGTGATGGGAGACACACCGTCAAATTGGGCACGCGATCATCGACCGCCATCTTGTCCGGCGGAATAAATCTATCCAGAGGTCTGAAATTCCGCACTTTTTGCTAACAACCAGGTCAATCCACTCTGGATATTTGTGCCGCAAGGCCGCCCCAACGCTTACCTGTTTCATCATTTTCATTCCCTCCCGGCGATAGGTGCAATTGTATCCTAGTACACATCCAGATCCCGACCAGAGACCACTGGACCATCATAACAACTCGTCATTTCGGCCAGCAATGCTTCCTCGGAAACGTCCCAGAAAAGCTGGTGATACAGGATCAACAACCCGGGTTGGACCTGTGAGGCGATCTGTGCGAGTTCGTGCGCAGAGGTGTGCACGTGAGCGTGATAGCGCTGCCAATCTGGCGGGCGCGTCTGCAGCCCCGCCACCGAGTACACTTCGTGGATCAGAACATCGCAGCCCCTGGCCTGTTCGACCAGCACTGCGCTTGGCGCTGTATCGCCCGAAATCACGATCGTCCGATCGGGGGTAGTAAACTTGAAGCCAAATGCCTGCCAGGAGCCATGCTCGACCGGAAACGCCTTCACAGAGACGCACCGATCTCGATAGACGAGACCGGCCTGGATCTCGTATGCCTCGACCAGATAACCACGATCGTTTGCCGGTTCCATCCCATCCAATCGCTCCCGAACGTCTTGTTGGTACGCGGCAAGGATCTGTGTTGTCATTGCCTCGATGCCCATAGGGCCATAGACCTGCAGTGGCGCGGCACGCTCCAGCACCCATGGGGTCAAGATCAGATCTGGGTATCCGGCAGTATGATCGGAATGCAGGTGAGTGACAAAGGCTCGCGTGAGCTTTTTGACGTCCAGCCCTTTGATGCCCAGCGCATGGGCTGCAGCCGCCCGACGCACCACGCCCGGGCCAAAATCGACGAGATACGGCTCGTCGTCCACGACGATCGCCACCGACGGACCAGACCGCTCTGGATCGGCATTGGGCGTGCCCGTGCCCAAGAGGACGATTTGGCTAGACAGCGGTATGCTTGGCGTACTCACTCGTCATTCTGCGCCAACAATGTTTCGATCTGGCGCATCTGATCTGCATCCAATGGTCCAAATGACATCGCCGCACAGTTTTCCTCGATCTGAGTCACTGTTCTGAAACCGGGAATAGGTATCGTTTTTTCACTGCGCGCCCATAGCCAGCCCAACGCCCCCTGCACCAAGGTGCGCCCGTCGCTGGTCAAGATCTCGCGCACAGCATTGACCTTGTCCAACCACTCTGGATTTGGCCTACCATCCTTAAAATACTGCATCCACGACGGGCTGTTTTCGCCTCGCACGTCATCCGCTGCCAGTTTTGAGTCGGCCTTGTATTTGCCGGTCAGCAGGCCCATCGCCAGCGGGCCTCGGTTGATGCTGCCCAAGTTCAGTTCCTCGCACAACGCAATCATAGCCCGATTATCATTTAGCACGTTCATTTGGTGCTGCACAGTAGTACAGTTTGGCCCTGCAGCAAAAAAGCGCGCTCGTTCCGGATCGTCGGTGCTCCAACCATAACAGCGAATTTTGCCTTCTTTGACCAGGGCATCCAGCGTATCGCGCACCTCGCCTGCATAGGCCAAGTCATAGCCTCCAAGATGAAACTGGTACAGATCGATATAGCCGGTATTCAAGCGCCGCAGCGACGCTTCGCACGCCTGGCGGATGTGCTCGGACGACGCATCCGCACCGGTGACCTGCTTGCTGGATTCATCAAATGTATTGCCAAACTTGGTCGCGATGACCACCTGGCCGCGGCAGGTGGACAATGCGCGGCCCAGCACGCGCTCGCTGTGCCCTGCGCCATATACGTCGGCCGTATCAAAAAAGGTGATGCCCAGATCGAGTGCACGATGGATGGCACGCACAGACTGCTCGTCATCTGCCTTGCCCCAGCCGACGGCCACGTCGCCGCGCCAGAACGGCCCGCCGATGGCCCAGCAGCCCAGGCCCATCGCACTAACCTGAATGTCAGATCGACCTAACGCTCGCTTCACTTCCAATGCTCCTTTCTTTGAACCTTCAAGGCGTAACTTTGACCCGGTAGGGGGCAGCTTGAGACGTCCACTGCGTTGCACCGGAAACGACCAACACCGCGCGCCGGGTGTCCTCTGCCAGGGTGATCTCGGCCCTGTTTGTATCGTCCAGGCTCAAACGACGAACCGTCGTCTGCGGACCATATTCGACCAATTGCACAATGTACGATTGCGGAACGTCGTTTGAGGAACGGACAAAGCCCTCGGCCGTCCACCCGCTGCCATCTTGCTCCGCATCGTCTGCAAAGCCGATCTCGGGAATAGCTATATCGTCAATCAACCAGCCGGGTTGATTCAAGCCCGGGTCGCTGATGTACCAGAACCGCAGCAAGATCTCTTGGCCGGCAAAGGATCCGAGGTCGACCTGTTCTTGCAGCCAGCCCTGGCTTTTGCCCGTATACCCGTGCCCGTAATTGGCATTGTTCGGATCATCCGACGTGCTGTGCGTGCCGGGTATGGTCGTCCATGTCCGCCCATCGTCCGTCGAAACGGCGACGTACCCATAATCAAAATGCTCCTCGATATCGTACCACGTCCAAAAGCGCAGCGTCGCACTCTCGACGTCGCGCAAGTCGATCCGCTGCGTCAAGCTGCTGTTGAGCATATTGCGCCGGTTCGACCACCAGGCAAACTGGCCATCGTGTACGTCGGTCCCCGCCAGCCGCGAGAGCCCGCTGCCTTGGAACAGAATCTGCGATCCGGCGCGTGAATCAATTTCAATATAGTCTGCGCCAAACTGCTGCACCCAACCTGCATACTCGGTTTCCGTTTCCAAGGTCGTGGAGAATTTAGGTTCATCGCTCCCGCGAAGTGTATAGCTGTATCGCCCATCACCTACAGCCGCGTCATTGATCAGGTTCGCAAGCACCCAGTCGGAAAACACATCGGCAAAACCAACCGCATATCCCTCCGACTGAAGCAGATTGTTGACACTGTCAATGCCATCAGCTTGGTCGACAGCCAGCTTGGCCAGGATCGTATAGCCGCCATACTGCTCGCCCAGGTAGCTCAGGAACAGCTTGCTGGCCGCATAGTTTCGATAACGATCGTTCGCGTCTTCCGACCAGTTGGTCAATTGAATGTCTGGATCGCGCCAGAACTGCCAGCCTCCAAGCACACTTGGATAGCCATTCACCTCTTCGGCCAGCAACGAAAGCCCTTCGTTGATCCACAACGATTCGCTCAAATCCTGGTTCCAGTGAATCATGTGCTGAAACTCGTGGCTCAACAACTGGCCAAAATCAGCCGTATTGCTCAAGTAACTTGATGTCACATAGATCATCTCGCGCTCGTTGCTGCGCGGTTTCATCGTGCCCGGATATTCATCGCCGCTACTAAAATAGCCAGCAATACCTGGCGGCATCTGATCGGTGACCAAGATTGTCACCCGTGTGTCGTTATCAATGCCCGGCGACCATTCCGTGCCAAAATACTGGCGATTGGTTGGATAAATCTGCGATTCAAAGAGATCGGCTGCCTGGCGCAGCTCGTCTTGGTCAAAGGTCGTTTCCTCACTCACGTACAGATAGGCATGATCGGTCTTGATCTCTAGCCTGGCATCGATCTGCCAGTACCGCTGATTTTCTTCATCGCCCATCCAAAAGGTGTGTACATCACCCTCCTGGTAGACTGGCGGTTCTTGCACATACCCGCGGATTGCCGGTTCGCCGGCCTCGTTTTCCAGTTGTCCATAGAGCAGCCAATAATCGGTGTCGGTTGTCTGCGTCCCGGCGATCTGTTGTACGAGCGATTGCGCCGTGTCCGACGACGACAGGGGACGAAAATCGGTTATGGCTGGCGCCGGTTGGGGGGTAGGCTCTAATTCTTGATAGACCATATATGCGCTCAACCCAACGACAATACCGCAGCAGCAGAGGCATATAAACAGCGCCACCAATACGGCAATAGCGACAACGGCAGCAGACGCAACACGATCGCGTTTTGGGGATAAGGGTTCGATCATACGTTTGCCTTTCTCGTGTTATAGAAAAAGCTGGTTTCCTGGATGGGTCCCAATCGTCGAATCAATGTATGCCAGGCCGGATATCCACCCGCCGCAGCGAGTTGGCATTGGTAACCACCGTAACAGATGACGTTGCCATCGCGATCTCGGCCAAAACCGGATGCATCCAGCCCGCCACAGCCAAGGGAATCATCACCACATTATAAAAGAAAGCCCAGAACAAGTTTTGTTTGATTTTGCGGAACGTCGCCCGGCTCAGATTGATCGCTTTGACCACGCCGGTCAAATCTCCGCGCACCAGGGTCACGTCGCTGGCTTCAATGGCAATATCGGTTCCGGTGCCGATGGCAATGCCGACGTTGGCCTGGGTCAATGCCGGGGCATCATTAATCCCATCGCCAACAAAAGCCACCAAACCGAACTCGTCCTGCAGTTTCTGAACCTCGGCCACTTTGCCGTCGGGCAGCACCTCGGACAGCACGTGGTCGATGCCTACCTGGCGGGCGATGGCTTGCGCCGTGCGCTGGTTATCGCCGGTGATCATGGCCGTTCTCAGGCCCATACGACCCAGTTCGTGAATTGCTTCGACCGAGTCCTCTTTGAGTGTATCAGCCACAGCGATCACACCGCCCAACTTGGCATCTATGGCCACCAACATTGCCGTTTTGGCTTCTTTTTCCAGACTGCTCATCATGTCCTCAAGCAGCTCAGTAGCAATACCATGTTCCTCCATCATCCGCCGAGAACCGACCAGCACCCGAACGCCATCCACGGTGGCCGTAATGCCCCTGCCGCGCATCGCCTGGAATAACTGGGGATCGTCCAATGGGATCGCGCGCGTCTCAGCTTGCTCAACAATTGCCCGCCCCAGGGGATGTTCGGAACCACGCTCCGCCGACGCCGCTGCGCGCAGCAGAGCACGCTCATCCACGCCCTCAGCCGTCACCACGTCGGTCACCTCGGGTTTGCCCTTGGTGATCGTCCCCGTCTTGTCAAAGACCACGACTTGGATGTCTTTGAGAGTCTGTATCGCCTCACCGGAGCGGATCAGGATCCCGTTTTCGGCACCGATGCCGCTGCCAACCATCAGCGCCGTCGGCGTAGCCAGACCTAGAGCGCATGGGCAGGCGATGACCAGCACGGCCACCATCGACACCACAGCCAGCGTGACAACGCCCAACTCGGGATCGACCCACGGCAAAAAATCGCCCGCACCAACCAGGAACCCCATTACGCCGGGAAAAACCAACCATGCCAGCACCGTGATCACGGCAATGATGATGATAACCGGCACAAAAATGCCTGTCACCCGGTCGGCAAACGCCTGGATCGGCACCTTGGTCCCCTGTGCCTGTTCGACCAGCTTGATCACCTGCGCAAGAAAGGTGTCTTTGCCTATCCGCGTCGCCTCAACCTTGAGCAATCCTTCCTGGTTTACCGTCGCGCCGATCAATTCGTCTCCGGGATGTTTGTTTACCGGCATGCTTTCACCTGTCGCCATCGACTCGTCAACCGAGCTCTCTCCCTCGACAACAAGGCCATCTGTTGGGATCTTGGCGCCGGGACGGACGACCATCACGTCGCCTACCAGCACCTGCGAGATCGGCACCTCTACCTCGCGCCCGTCGCGCATCACAAACGCCGTCTTGGCACCGAGTTCCAACAACTTGCGGATCGCCTGCGAGGCGCGTCCCTTGGCCGATTCTTCAATGTATCGCCCGGTAAGGTGAAAGGCCATAATCATAGCTGACACGCCGGCATAGTTAGCCACCGGAAACAAGAACGACGCCGGGCCGGTGAGCAGCGAGGCCCCCGTCCCCAGGGTAATCAGCGTATCCATATTCGCATAACCGTGAAACACCGCCGTCAGGCCGCTGCGATAAGTGCGTCGCCCCACCCAAAAGAGCACCGGTAAGGCCAGCAGGATCATACCCAAGTTAAAGATGACCTCGTTGGGCCACATCAAACCAAAGATCATCTCGGGCAACATCCACAGGGCAATGGGCACAGTAAACGCCCAGGCAACGCGCATCCGAAAACGGGCCTGGCGCATCTTGAGCTCCGATTCATCCTCTTGTTCGCCCTCGGCAGCATCCGTTTCGTCCATATCACGCACCTCGTATCCCGCCTCGGACACCGCCTGCTTGAAATCGGCGAGTCCGGCTGTCCCGGGCACAAAAACGACGGTCGCTTTTTCGGTTGCCAGGTTCACATTGACTTGAACCACACCCGGCACCTTGCTCAGTGCCTTGTCGACGTGCGCCACGCACGAAGCACAACTCATCCCATCGATGGTCAAGGTCGTCGTTTCTGTCGGCACCTCGTAACCGGTCTCTTGCACAGCCGTCACCAGGTTGCCGATGCCAATCAACTCGGGGTTAAATGTAACACTGGCTCGCTCTGTCGCCAGATTCACAGCCACATCAGCTACACCATCAACGCCACTCAAAGCCTTTTCGACGTGCGCCACGCAGGACGCGCAGGTCATGCCACGCACAGCAAAAGACAATTGTTTTTCTGACATATCATGTCTCCATCTATCATACCATCCAATTTGGCCCGGCAGGACGCCGGATCATTGGTCCACCTCTTATTATATCACACTCACCGGGCAGCGCGAAGGGACATTTGTCGTATTGGCGATTCGCACGAGGTATGGTAAACTAGAGATCAATGAGGAGGATTCGCATGCTCAGGATCGGCTTTTACCAATTCTACCCAGCCTTTGCTCGCGTCCATGACAACCTTGAACACGTCATCCGGGCCCTCGAACATGCCGACGCCGACCTGATCGTGTTGCCCGAACTGGCCTTTACCGGGTATTCTTTCCGTGATCGCGTCGAGTTGGCATACCTGGCCGAAGAACCACATACATCCTCGACAGTTGACAGCCTGGTCGCCCTCTGCCGCGCGCGCGATTTTTATCTCGTCACCGGCTTTGCCGAAAAATGTGCAGACAAGTATTTTAACAGCGCACTCTTGATCGGACCGCATGGTCTGGTTCACACCTACCGCAAACTGCACCTCTTTGGCACCGAGCTGGACTATTTCGACCGTGGAGATATCCCGCTCCAGGTTCACCAGGTCCGTGGGGTCGGTGTGGGAATGATGATCTGCTTTGATTGGATCTTTCCCGAGGTAACTCGCATCCTGGCACTCAAGGGAGCAGATGTGATCTGCCATCCCGCCAACCTGGTGCTGACCTATTGCCAGCAAACCATGCTCGCCCGCTGCATCGAAAACATGGTCTTTGCGGTGACGGCCAACCGCTATGGTATAGAGAAACGTCCCCACAGTGAGCTTGTTTTTACAGGACAGAGCCAAATCGTCGCTCCCAAAGGCACACCTGTCTACCAGAGCCGCCCAGATCAGGACGATCTCTATGTTGCCCAAATCGACCCTGCGCTCGCCAGAACGAAAACGATCACCCCTCAAAACGACGTTTTGGCCGATCGAAGGCCAGAGTTCTACTCGGAATTATCCATTTAGGAACCGTTTTCACTCTCGCGCCGTCTATAAATCGAAACAAACTTGATTCGCAAATCTTTTTTTTCGGGCAAGGAGATGCAAAAGTGTCGAAAGTGAAATGTGTGGTGCGCCGGACTATGATTGCGACCGTGATCGTTGTTGCGATCTTGAGCGGGTGCGGTTCTACTCAAGAGATCAAACTGAGCAGCAACGATAACAACCGTCGTCCAGATCGTCGTCCGCTGATCCCTCGCAAACAAACTTTGCACACGCAAGCCCGGCACTACGCCGGGCTTTTTTTGTTTTCAAATCTGTTCAACAACTGGAACCTTTTTGCACCCCAATGCGTCTCTATAGCGAATCCACAGAGATTCAAATCAAAATCATAATACAAGGAGATGCAAAAATGTTTAAAAAGGGTTCACTCAAAGAATGGTTCATTGTCGCTTTGCTGGCGGTCTCGCTGGTAGGGTGCGCGGCCGCCGCAAAAGCTGCACCAGCCGTTTCAACCTCTACCTCAGGCAACGTGCCGCGTACGATTACCGTTGTCGGCGTGGGAGAGGTCAGCTTGGTGCCAGATACAGCTGAAATCAACGTCGGCGCCGAAGCCAGGGCAAGCACCGTATCGGAGGCCAAGGCCGAGGTCGAACGCCAGATAACTGCGATCGTTGCCGCCTTACAGGGCATTGGGATCGATGAAAAAGACATCCAGACGTCAAATTTCAGCATCTACTATGAACAAGACCCTGTGTCAGTCGTGCGCACAGAGATTGCGGGGGCAAGCCCTGACGAGGAGAGCCGTGGCGGATATCGCGTTTCAAACATGCTGCGCGTCACCATCCGCAACGTGGACCTGGCCGGAGACGTCTTGGACACGGTTGTCGAAGCCGGGGCCAACCAGATCTATGGCGTGACCTTTACCGTCTCTGACGAAACCCTATGGCAGAGCGAGGCACGTGAAAAAGCGATGGCTGATGCGCAGATTCGTGCAACAGAACTGGCAGGTCTGGCCAACGTCGAACTGGGCGAGGTTCTCTCGGTTAGTGAAGTGATAGGCAGTGCATCGGTGCCTATGATGGCAGAACGCGCCTTTGGCGGCGGTGGCATCACGCCAGGCGAGATGGAATTGGGCGCACAATTGCAAGTCGTGTTTGCCATCCAGTAAACACCCACACCGCTTTTTCCTTCAAAAAACATTTCCGATGTCCCTCCATTACGGGGAGTGGACATCGGAAATGTTTGCACTACTGAGCGTCACCAGATCGTATAGCCTCCGTCAATGACAATCGTCGTGCCCGTGACGTAACTCGAAGCCTTGGAAGCCAAGAAAACAGCAACCGGCCCCAATTCCTTGGGATCGCCTGGGCGTTTCATCGGAATGTCCCTCATCCACACGCCGCCGTATTCGGGATCGTCAAAAAACGGTTTGGCCATTGCCGTGCCCATATACCCCGGCGCAATGGCATTGATTTGGACGTTGTGCTGTGCCCATTCGGCAGCGAGCGATTTCGTCAGGTGAATCACCGCCGCTTTAGAGGCATTATAAGAAGCCTGTGCCTGCGGGCGGTTCACGATCAACCCGGACATAGAAGCGATATTGATGATCCGGCCGCTGCGACGTGAGATCATGTGCCGGCCGACGATCTGGCAACAAAAGAACAACCCATTCAGGTTTACGTCAATCACCTGCCGCCAGTCTTGCTCGGTCACGTTTTCGGCCTCGCCCCACTTGACGATGCCGGCATTGTTCATCAAAAAATCGATCTGGCCATATTCGTCCAGGACGCGATCGACCATGGCCTGTATGCTCACCGGCTCGCACACGTCGGTCTCGACAAACAGCGCGCGCCGCCCTTTGGCCTTAACTTCCTCGACGGTGATGGGGCCGGTTTCCGGATTGATCTCGGCAACCACAACGTCTGCCCCCGCTTCGGCAAACGCGTGGCAGAAAATCTTGCCCAGCCCCTGCCCACCGCCGGTGACAATACCCACCTGATCGGCCAGTGAGAAACTATCCAGTATCATTTTATGGTCCTATCCCAATATGCGTGTCGCGATTCTGTCAGCAATACGAACTGTCTCACCATCCAAAGCAGCAGCCTGTGAGGACTCGTCGGTGCCAAAACTGACGGCGGATATCATCGATGTGTCTGCCAGGTATGTCTGCATCGCTTGCTGCCCTGCGTTAACCAGCGATTCTTTACGCTCATCTGTCATGTCAAACTCGGTCGTGCCATATCCTTTTGCCGGTAAACGCACAACAGCGTTATCAAACGCTTCGATCACCATTTTGTCGTGCGCCTGCATCATCGTGTCAAGGAGGGCCGCAATGCGTTGAATGGTGCGCAATTCGCCTGGGTCAAACTTTTTTTCCTCTCCGGCCTGGGCCTCTACCCCCGCGACAGGCAACGTTTCATCGATCAAGAAACCTAGCACACCATCGCTCGTGTTTGGCCCCATCACTTTTACGATATCGTCCAGCTTGGATATAAAGAGCTCGATCGGGAAATTGGAGAGCATACCGCCGTCTACGATGACGTGGTTGGCCATTTCTATACCCCGATATGTCCCCCACTCAGCCTGCCAGATGACTTCTTGCCACAACAGGGGAATGTTCATCGACATCCGCACAGCCCAGACCAGCGGACAGTCGGCTGCCGTCTGGTGATTCAATATTAGCATACGCTTGCCAGTCGTGTCGGATGCGATCAACGATAGTTCAACTGACGTCGCTTCATAAAACTGGGTCAAATTCATACCGCCAAAGTTGCGCCGTTTTCCCTCACGCGTTCCCGAATCCAGCTTGTTTTTCAGCCACGAGACAAAGCTATCCGCAGAAAACCAACCGCCAAATTCCAACAACGAGAGCACGTGGCGGTAACGCGGTCGTTTTGCCAGGAACTCGACGAGTTTTTGGTCTAGCATATCCTCGATAAAATCGGGAACCAGCGGTAAATCGATGCTGTGCAAAAAGTCCATGAGGACACTATGTTGCAGGGTCTTTGGATCAAATTCCGCCGGCACTCCCATAAAGTTGGCAAAGACCGGACGCCCATCCTGTTTCTCATCGAGCGCCTCCAGCATTTCTGAAGAATCATATCCAGCAGCCAACAGCGCTGCCGTGATCGCCCCTGCTGAGGTCCCCAATAAACGTCCGTGTGTATGCCCCTGTGCCTCGAATTCCTGCAGCGCGCCCACAAACACCATTCCCTTGGCACCACCGCCTTCAAAAACGAGATCGTATTGCATAACGACATCCCCTTTATCTTTTTTTTGGACATATGGCAATCCTGGGCAACGTTCAGAAAACCAATCTGATCATCCAAATGAACCCAGGAATGACAACGTATCAGAGTCATTTATACAATCGTATCATATCAAATGCGAGTTGTCAATGGTTT
>JAFGJF010000140.1 GCA_016929205.1 Anaerolineae bacterium | reverse complement strand
TTGCCGGCGGCGACCGCACCGACATCAAGCTGCCTGCGCCGCAGCAGGTCCTGCTCGAAAAGGTGCACGCCCTGGGCAAACCGGTCGTGCTCGTGCTGTGCAACGGCAGCGCGCTGGCGGTCAACTGGGCACAAGAGAACGTCCCGGCGATCGTCGAGGCCTGGTATCCGGGCGAGGCCGGCGGCACGGCCCTGGCCGACGTGCTCTTTGGCGACACCAACCCCGGCGGGCGGCTGCCGGTGACGTTCTACAAATCAGTCGACGACCTGCCGCCCTTTGACGATTATGATATGCAAGGGCACACTTATCGCTATTTTCGCGGCGAGCCGCTGTATCCCTTTGGCTTTGGCCTGAGCTATACGCGGTTCCGTTACCGCGATCTGCAGATCACCCCGGACGCGCCAAAGGCCGGGCAGCCGATCCAGGTTCGCGTCAGGGTGAAAAATGACGGCGATCGCGCCGGTGACGAAGTGGTGCAGCTTTACGTCAGTGACATAGCCGCTTCGGTGCCCGTGCCGGTCCGCCAACTGGCCGGATTCGAGCGTATCCACCTCGAGCCCGGCGCGGAACAAGAGGTGACGTTCACCCTCGCCCCCGAAGCATTGTCGCTGATCTCGGACGACGACCGGCGGATCGTCGAACCGGGCACGTTCCAGATTGCCGTGGGCGGCTGCCAGCCCGGCTACGACCCGCTGCTCGCCGGCACGACCGAGGTCATCAGCGCATCGATCGATATCGCGGAAGGGATGGCCTTCGCCGCATTGTAGCACCATCGCCGGTCCGGGCATTCGGCATGCCACTTGTTAACCAGCCAACACCTTGAGTAGTTCATCCTCCAGCGTGCTCATCTGAAACGGTTTGGCCATAAACGCGCTGGCGCCCGCGTCCAACAGCGCCTGTGCGGCGTCGTCCATCTCGTAGCCGCTGCACAGGATCACCTTGATCTCGGGATGCGCCTCCACTAAAAGGGGATACGTCTCCGGCCCGCCCATATCCGGCATGCCCATGTCCAGGATGGCGAGGTGGATCTCGCCCTCATAACCGCGGGCGATGTCCACCGCTTCCCTGCCGTTGGAGGCGGCCAATACGTTACACCCCAACCGCCCGGCGACTCGAATGATCAACTGGCGAACGGCCGCGTCGTCCTCGATAACGAGCACGGTGGCGGTGCAAGGGGATACACGCGCTCGCCCGGACGGCTCTACGACGGCAGTTGGGGACGGCCGGTCGCTGCTGTACGTGGTCGAGGCAGCGTCCTCAACCGCCAAAGACCGCTGCGCCGGCAGCCAGACTTGAAAGGTCGCACCCTGGCCTTCCTGGCTGTACACGGCGATACAGCCGCCATGATGGTCGACGATGCCATAAGCTGCTGCCAGCCCCATTCCCCGCCCCTGGAATTTGGTCGTAAAAAACGGCTCGAATATCCTGGCCTGCACCTCCTCGTCCATCCCACAGCCTGTATCTTGCACCGACAGGCAGACGTAATCTCCCGGCTTGAGGTCGAAACAGGCAAGTCTTTCCCGGGCGATATCGGCCTGGCTCAAGGCGCGGTTGGATGTGCCGATGGTAATCTGGCCGCTGCGGCGTTCGCCGGTACAAGACAACCGCGTATCGTCGCCCTCGATCGCTTCGACGGCATTGGTGAGCAGGTTGAGAATGACCTGCCCCATTTGCGTCGGGTCGGCCTGCACGGGCCACAGATCGGGGGACGCTTCTTGCACAAGCTGAATCGTGCCGGGCAAGGTGCGCCCCCACGCGCTAACGACCTGCCGGAGGGAGTCGTTGAGGTCGATGACCTGGGGCCGATACTTGCCACCGCGCGCAAAGGCGAGCATCTGCTGCGCCAGAACATTGGCTTTGCGCGCCGATGCCGAGATGGTATCCAGCATCATACACGTATCCGGCCACCGTGAATCGTCCCCCTGCCCTTCCAGCTCTATCTTGAGCAGGTCGGCATAACCCAACACGCCGACCATCAGGTTGTTGAAATCGTGGGCAACGCCGCCGGCCAGCGTCGCCGTCGCTTCCAGGCGCGACGCCCGGATCAAGGCCTCTTCGGCCTGTTTGCGTTCGGTGATGTCGAGGTGCGTGCCCACCTCACGCAGCGGCTGCCCCTGCTCGTCGCGCTCGACCACCTTGCCCCGATCCAGAATCCACTTCCACTCACCCGATTTCATCTTGACCCGGTGTTCGGTTTCATAATAGGGCGTTTTTCCTTCCTGGTGGGCCCGCACGGTGAGTCGTACCCTTTCCGCATCTTGTGGATGAATCCGGTCGGCCCACCACCGCACGTTTGGTTCCACCTCGGCCGGTTCAAAGCCGAGGATAGCGCAGGAGCGCGGGCTGAGATAGAGACGGCCGGTCTGGGTGTCGAGGTCCCACATCCCCTCCCCCGCCCCTTCCAGAGCCAGTTCGAGGCGCTCCCGGCTCCGCTGCAGCGCTTTCTCGGCGCGGGCGCGGGCCAGCACCAGCGCGTGCACGATCTCGGCCATCGCCAGCCCGCTGAGCGCGGCCACGACAATCGTGATCAGAGACGTGACAAAACTCATGGAAACGAGATAGGTGACCCAGATGGCGGCGACGCCGACCGCGAGGATCATCGACAGATAGACCCACCGCCCGTAGAAAAAGGCCAGCAGCACGCACGGCACCATAAAGACAAACAGCAGGCTATCCGGCAGGCTGAGCTGGACGATCAGCCAACTCGACAGAGCCAGCACGATGAGATAAACAAGCACAACAGACCAATGGGGCGGGCGTTTTGCGTTGATCATGGTCTGCCTCCTTTCAACAACCCATCTTTACGGCTTTCATATCTTTATCAGGCCAGGTCGCAAAGGAAGAAATGCGACAACCTCTTTTATGATCATACTCGCAAATGGCCGTACCGGCAAATCCCTGGCCCACACTGTTGCTGTAGCAGACCAGATATGGTAAACTGTTAAAGTAGGGGCGAGGCATTCCAAAAAATCGAACGCATCGACAAACAATGTAAAACAATACAGTATAACACTCTTTCAAGTGGGTTCAAGGAATGCCTCGCCCCTACAAAATGAACCATCCCTAACTCAACTGTGATGCATCTTGTACCAAACACAATTGACTCTGGAGAGCGAGATGACAAAAACGGACGACAAGCACACCCTGTGGTACTGGCTCACCGAACCCGCCCCATCGATCCGGGAAAATGAACCTCGCAAAAACGTACGACTGCTTTCCTGGCTGCTCCTCGGCCTCGCCCTGGCCACGCTGTTCCACGTCATTTACACGGCAGTGTATGCCGATTCCTCCCAACTGCCGGCATTCGTGATCACGCTGATCATCATTTTGATCGGATACGGGTTGAGCCGGACCCGATTTTACCAGGCGGCGGCCATCCTGGCACTGGCCTTTTTGGTCGTCCCCGTATTTATATCGGTCACAGGGGAAACAGATACGAGCGAGCTGGCCATCCGAGGGTATCTGGTTTGGCTGGCCCTGCCGGTGATCGTCAGCAGCCTGTTTTTTACGGTCCGGGGCACGGCCATCCTGGCGATCGTGCTGCTGGCGGGCATCGCACTCTTGCCCGTCCTGATCCCCAGGCTGTCACTTTCGTCCGTCGTCGGCGCGTGGGCCTTTGTGCTGACCACCTCAGTGCTGGTGATCATGGCGCTGCGCCACCGCAATCAACTGGAACGAGACCGGCAGATGCAGCTGCGCGAAAGCGAATATCGCTACCGCGCCCTCTTTGAGCGCACCAACGACGCCGTCTTTATCTTGAACCTGGATGGTACACTCATCGCTACCAACCATCAGGCTTCCGACCTGCTCGGTTATACCACCGGCGAACTGATCGGCATGCCGATGGAACAAGTCGTGATGCTGCCAGAATACCCAAACAGCTTGAACGTTCTTGACGCCTTGTTGGCCGGAGAACAGATCCCCTTGTACGAGCGTCTGTTCAAACACAAAGATGGCCACGCGGTGCCCGTCGAGATCAACGCCGCCCTGGTCCTGGCGCCGGACGGCACGCCGATGCACATTCAGAGTATCGTCCGTGACATCAGCGACCGCAAGCAGACGGAAAGGGACATGCAGCAGCGCCTGAACGAACTCGAAACCGTCAACGCCATCAGCCAGGCGTCGGCCACGCAACTGGAACTGGGCACCTTGCTCGAACTGGTCGCACAAAGACTCTTGCAGACGTTTGACGCTCAGGGAATATTTTTTGCGCTGTATGACCCCAAGACGAATCTCTTGCACTTTCCTTACTGGTACTGCCTTGGGCAACGATTGGAGGTGACGCCCAAGCGGGCGGGGCTGGCGGCCCAGATCATCCAGTCACGCCAGCCCCTCTTGATCAATGAGGATTACGAACGCCGCTTTGCAGAACAGGGCGGCACCAGGGTCGTTTCTGCTTTGAACAGGTTCCCCAAAGCCTGGCTGGGCGTGCCCATGTTCGCACAAAACGAAATCGTCGGCGTCATTGCCGTACAAAACTTGGAACGCGAAAACGCCTTTAGCGAAGCGGATGTGCGCTTGCTGGCTACCATTGCGGCCAACGTGGGCATCGCGATCCAGAACGCGCACCTTTACGAGCAGGCCCAGCTCGAGATCGCCGAACGCAGGCAGGCCGAAGAAGCATTGGGCCGTTATGCGCGAGAGATGGCCGCACTCAATCGAGGAATGCAGGATATTGTCAAGCTGCAAGACCTCGATGAGCTACTTTACCAAATCACCGAAAACGCCATCGAACTGCTGGAACGGCACAGCGGCGGGATTGCACTATACCGCTCGGGCAGGGATGTTTTGGAAAAAGTGCTCAATATTGGCGAAGACCTGGAACCACCTGGATCGGTTCTGCACATAGGTGAAGGATTGGTGGGGCGAGTCTGGGAAACAAGACAAGCCCAGATCGTACAAAACTACCAGGATTGGGCAGATAGGATTCCGTCTCGCAGCCATTTGTCCGTATCTGTTATCGGTGCCCCCATCGAATGGGGCGACGAGTTCCTGGGTGTGATCATTATCGCTGACAGCACCAGGACTCCGTTCAGCGATCGGGACGCCGAAATGCTGACCCAGTTTGCCGCCCAATCGGCGATCGCGATCCAGAACGTGCGCCTCTACGAACAGGCCCAACAAGAAATTGTGGAACGAAAACAGGCCGAAGCCGCCCTGCGCGAATCACGACAAATGCTCAGGCTGGTGATCGATCACATCCCGCAAACCGTGTTTTGGAAAGACCGCAACCTGGTCTTCCTCGGATGCAACAAAGCCTTTTCCGACATCGCCGGATTGGACGATCCCGAGGATATTGTAGGCCAGACCGACCTGGATATGGTGTGGGCCGATCAAGCTGCCGCCTACCGGCAGGCGGACCTTCGCGTCATCCGGTCCGGGATCGCTGAACTGAACGTGGAACAAATGATCACTCTCCCTGACGGCCGGCGCGCCTGGGAACAGATCAGCAAAGTTCCCCTCTACGATGAGCAAGGAATCGTCTGGGCGATTTTGGGGATCGCCCAAGACATTACCGAGCGCAAACAGACCGAAGCGTCGTTGGCACAACGGACCATGGAACTGCGCGATCTGTATCAAGCTTCATTGGACATCAACGCCCAGACCGATATGCCCGCGTTGCTGCAAAAGGTAGCCGATCGTGCGGCAACGCTCATCGACGTACAGAGGACAAGTCTGTATCTCTTGCAGCCCGATCGGACCATCGAACTTGTCACCCTGCACAACTTGCCGGCCGAATACCTGGGTACACGTCTGCGCCTGGGCGAAGGGCTGGCCGGTCGCGTCGCCCAGGAAGGCGAACCGATGATGATCGAGGATTACCGGCAGTGGGATGGACGGTCAATGACATTCGACAAACTGGGCGCGCGCCGCGTGGTGAGCGTGCCGCTCAAAGCCAGGAGCCGTGTCATCGGCACATTGAACGTCACCGATATCGAGCAAACCGGGCATTTTGACGACAACCAGATCCGGCTGCTGAGCTTGTTCGCCGATCAAGCCGCAGTCGCGATCGAAAACGCGCAATTGTTCACCGCCGCTCAGCAAGAGATTGGGGAACGCAAACGTGTGCAGCAAGAATTGGAAACCAAGAACGCCGAGTTGGAACGATTCACCTATACTGTCTCGCACGACCTGAAAAGCCCGCTGATCACGATCTCGGGGTTCGCCGGCTTTTTAGCGCACGATGTGCTGGCAGGAGACGACAAACGGATCAAAACAAACATCGCTCGCATCAACGAGGCTGTGAGCAAGATGCAGCAACTGCTCGACGAACTGCTCGATCTGTCGCGCATCGGGCGGATTATGAACGAACCGGACGAGATATCCCTTTCGGAACTGGCCCGCGAAGCCGCGGACATGGTTGCCGGGCGGCTCGCCGAGCAAGATATCACGGTCGAGATCGCGCCCGATTTGCCCACCATCACCGGCGACCGCCCCCGCCTGATGGAAGTCTTTCAGAACCTGATCGACAACGCAGCCAAGTATATGGGCGACCAACCAAGGCCACACATCGAGATCGACACCAGAGACGATGAGGGGCAGCCGGTCGTTTACGTGCGCGACAACGGGATGGGCATCGCCCCGCAGTACCACGAGAAAATCTTTGGCCTCTTTGAAAAACTGGACCCGGACAGCGAAGGCACAGGCATCGGCCTGGCCATCGTCAAACGTATCGTCGAGACCCACGGCGGGCGGATCTGGGTCGAGTCCGAGGGATTGGGTCTCGGCAGCACGTTCTGTTTCACCTTATCAGGATACAGTGACTGAATAGCCCAGGAGAATGCGCTGATGGATGACACAGCCCCAACCATTTTGTTGATAGAAGACGATGAATCACACGCCGAACTGATCCGGCGAGCCTTCGAACACCGGGCACCGGGCACCCAACTGCTCATTACCGGCACGCTGCACCAGGCGCGGCGCGCGCTGGACACATCGCCGGTCGACCTGGTCATCGCCGACTGGCTGCTGCCCGATGGACAGGGCATCGACATACTGCCTGCCGACCGGCACGATCCACCCTTTCCGGTCGTCTTGATGACCAGCCACGGAAACGAGCAGGTCGCCGTGGAGACAATGAAGGCCGGCGCGCTGGACTATGTGGTCAAATCGGCCGCAACGCTGGACGACATGCCGCACCTTGCCGAACGCGCGCTGCGCGAGTGGCGCTACATCGCCGAACGCAGGCACAACGAACAAGAGATTGCCCGCTTGCAGCACCTGCTGCAAAACATCGCCGACTCGATGCCGTCTGCCTTGATCACCCTTGACGCCCAGGGACGCGTATTGACCTGGAATCCGGCGGCCGAACAGATGACCGGCTGCACCGCCAGCCGGATCGCCGGACAGGTGCTGTGGGATAGCTGTCCCGCCTTGTCCACCTATCGTTCGATGTTTGACCAGGTCCTGGAAACAAACCAGGTCGCCCGCCGAAATCGTGACGTCGTCACCACCGAACGAGGTACCCGCTACCGTGACGCCAGCATTTTTCCGCTCTCGGCAGATGGCACCATCGGGGCCGTGCTGCGCATCGACGACGTCACCCAACGCGTACAGATCGAAGACATGATGCTGCAATCGACCAAGATGGCGAGCGTTGGTGGGCTGGCAGCAGGCATCGCCCACGAACTCAACAATCCACTGGGGGCCATGATGCAGTCGGCGCAGCTCTTACAAATGGCATTCGACACACAACAGCCTCGCACACGGGATCGACTCGAGGCCGCAGGCCTGGACCCGGACCGCCTGGCAGCTTTTGTGCAAGAACGGGGGCTGGCCCAGTACCTGCAAGGGATCCGTGACATGGGGGCACGCGCGGCCAAGATCGTCTCCGATCTGCTCAGTTTCTCGCGCAAGGGCATCTCTGACCCGGCGCCGCGCGATCTGAACGCCCTGATCGAACAAACGCTCGAACTGGCGGCCACGGATTACGATCTCGAAAAACGATACGATCTGGGCAACATCGAGATCGTCCGCGATCTGGCCCCCAACCTGCCCAAGGTGATCTGCGAAGGCCAACAGATCCAGCAAGTCGTGCTCAACTTGGTGCGCAATGCCGCGCAGGCGATGGCCGGCAAGATGGCGGCCGGCAGGGCCGCGGCTCAAACCACCGGCAGTTCT
>JAFGJF010000139.1 GCA_016929205.1 Anaerolineae bacterium | reverse complement strand
GTTGCCGTGCCAGAAATTGGGACGGTGCGAGCCCTCCTCGCTGCAGCAAGGAGGATGCGTGACAAAGACCGCCGCCTCGGGGCTCAGCGTGGCCTGCCAGATGTGCTGCTGGTAGCCTGGTTGGCCGGGGTTGTAGTCTTGGGCCGAGCAAAGCATAAAATCGGGCGTTTTGTAGGTGACCTTGTTGACGCCGGGGTGCTGTTCTCGGTTCCACAGCTCTTCGGGCGTGTCGAGGGCGATAGCGGCGATCGGGATTGGCAGTTCATACTGTTCGTTGCAGGCCATCGAGACCATACCCATGAGGCAGTCGTTAAAAATGCCCATACCCCACATCAAGCGGGTGATGCCCGATGCGGCTTCCAGATACGCGCCTTTGATGTGTCGTGTGTAGGTACGTCCGTGTGTGGAGCCGAAAACGCCCTTGTACGAATTAAGTGCGATGGTCAGGAACATCTTGTCCATCACCACTGAGGCCATCTGCCACACCGGTTCGCTCTCGACCAGGTCGGCCAGGTGCGAGAGGGCAAGCAGATCTTGTTCAAAATAGCAGTTCGAGTCCCATTCGTCAAAACCCGTCGTGCCTCGCCCATGCAGCCAGGCCAGAGCCAGTTTCTCGCCTTTTTCTTTGTGCCATTGTCCCGTTTGGCCGGCATTGCTGAATACTTGATCAGGGTAAAGCTGTCCGGCCAGGATCTCGCAGGTATGAAAGAGGATCTGGTGGTTTTCGCTGCGGTAGCACATCGCATCGCTGCCCGGTTCGTCGTCCCAGTACTTGAAATTGAGCACACAGTCTTGTAACGGCTTTAGCAGCTTGGTGGGAAAGGTGAATTTGTCCATGTAGCGATAGATCATGCCCAACAGACCGACCAGGTAAAAGTCGCTGCAGTCCTTACGCTGGTTGATGCCGTCGATGGTGTCCAGGATCAGATCGACGTCGACGGTTGCCCAACGGTTCAACTCCATCTTGGCGATCTCGGCAAAAACATTTCCTGGCTGCGCCGCTGCGTGTTCCAGAGCCTCTTTACGCCGCTCTTTGTAGGTGCCATACGGCGCAGTCGAATAGGCACGTGTTGGGAACATCGTCACAGGCAGTAGACGCCGTAGGCGTATCCCTTGTTCGTGGTACGACGTCGGCAGTGGCATCACCATCGCATTGAACCGGATATCGGGGAATTGGTGGGCATAACCAAGTGAGATCGGTTTGGCGGTCGAGGTCTGCATCGACGCCTCGGCATAGATCCGATTTTCCGGGGTCTGCAGACGCACGGCGATGAGGGTTGCCTTGAGCGTTTCGGGCCAGCACACGGTGATCAAGTCGTCGTGTTTGAACACCTCGCGCTCGAGATAGGCCTCGGTGATCGCCTCTCCCAATGGCTGCCGGGCATCGATTGGTTCCATGGTTGTGGGCAGCCAGATTTCTGTGCTTTCGCCCAGGCCGGCGATGTGCAGGGCCATTGCGTAAGGACATTCACGCGCGGCGACCTCTTCAAAGCGCACCAGGATCTCGTTTTTGCCTTGTTGCAGACTTGCCGTGAATGCGACACTGTGCGGAATCTGGTGGTGGAAATGTGCCTGCCTGTGGACATGTTCGCCATTGATCCACACGTCTGCCGGGCCGTTGGTGGTCAAGGTCCACGTGCCCAGGTGCGCCTCTTGCGCGCGCACCTGGGTGTAGGCCCAGGACCGCAAATAGTGCGTAGTGTGATAAAAGGCCGTCCGTTCGACCAAGTGGTCATCTTGGCAGCGTACCCATTCCCAGAGCATGCCGCTGTCCTGTGACTCGAATGGGTGGCGCTCAACCGGCGGCTGGGTGACGCCAGAGCCGGCCTGGTAATAGTGTTGAGCGATCTCTAGCTTGTAGTTTGGGCCATCAAATCGCTCAAGGTCAGTGACCTCAATCGCCAGGGGTCCGGCGACCAACCAGTCGTGGACAAAACCGCCGTCAAGCTGGTACTTGAGAAATGGTTGTGACATAGAATAAATCTCCTCGATGTAGATTGATGTGAAGCGTGAAACGTCAAACGTCATCCGTGATGTGCAGGACTGACGTTTGACGAATGGCGTTTGAAGCTTTATTGGTTAAACCAGATTTCGTACACTTGGTCTCCGTAACGAATTTCAAGTTCGCCTGAGCCGAACTTGCTGTAGGCCCAGGGGCTATCGACGAGTGGGTAGCGGTCGAGTTGGATTGGCTCGCCTTCGACGGTTGGCGTGACGTCCCAGCCGGTGACAAAGCGACCGATCGAGGGGGATTGGTAGGCGACATTGCCCCGAACAAACTCGATCTTGGCTGTTTTGAGGGCATCGACAAAGGCATCAAACGAACCATAGTCTGCCTCACGCCCGCACTCGACCAACCAACTGTTTTCGCTATTGCCGTCGGTGGTGACATCGCAAACCAGTTCGCGCCCGGCGTATTGGCCATCATCACCGAGACGGAAGCCATGCTGCGAATAGATGCCCACGTACCCTTTGTTCACCCGCGCAAAGGCCCAGCGGCCATCGCCGAGACCATTGTTGCCACCTTCCACTTTTGCGTCGACAAATACAACCTGATCTATACGCTCTTGTTCAAAGAAACAGTGTGTCATCCACGCACGTTCGGGGGCATGTTGCTCCGGACGCCAGGTGAGCGACATCACGTTGTGGTGCTGGATCACACGCGGCAGTGTGGTGTGGCCCGACCAATAGTCGGGGCGCAGCCCGGAACCCTCGCCGGTAGTGTGTGGACAAGACCAAAAGATAACAACCTTGTTGTGGAGTGTTACCTGGGCTACGTGGGTTGACGATTCGTATTGGCCTTTACGATGGTCTTGCAAGCCAGAGATCAGGTAATCGGGCGTGCGGTAAACGCAGAAATTGGCACTTGGGGCCGTGCCGCGCAGCACGCCTTGGCGTATCTTGGATTCGATCACGGCTCGATCGTCGGTGGCGATATCGGCCAGAATCTTGGGCAGCGTGTACTCTGAGGTGGCAATGGTCACCGGGGCCATGCCGCTCGTGCCTTTGGTCAGCGAACCGGTGCCGTAAAGCAGCCAGTTGATCGCCGAGGTACCTTCAAAATCGGGATATTTGACATAGATCCCGTAACTGCGCCCGTGCGTGGTGCCGAAAATGCCGTCCAGGCTGTCAGCCGCGAGGTTGAAAAAGGCGTAATCGAGTACGCTGCCGGCCATTTGACGCAGTTTATCGTCCTCATGAATGGCAAAATCGTAGACGTTGACGATCGGTGCGATGCTGATCGGATAGTACGAGTTGGAATGCCATTCGTCAAACCCAAAACGCCCGCGCTGGCGCAGCCATTCGGTGATGTACATACGCCCTTTGGTGGCGTGATAGAGGCCGCGCTGGCGGCTGTTGGTGAATTCTTCGGTGGGGAAAAGCTGTCCGGCCATCCATTCGGCAACGTGAAAGAGCAGGCGGTGGTTTTCAGAACCCATGTACATCACTGTGTCGCCCGGTTCGTCGACCCAGTACTTGAAACCGAGGACAGTGTCTTTCATCATCGCTTGCATCGCCGAACTGAGACGATTACGCTCTCGATCCCAGTACATCAGGCGCAGCAGGCCCTGGATCACAAAATCGGCGCAGTCTTTGCGCGCGGCAATAAATTCGCACGTTTCCCGGATCGCACCTTCATCTAGTTCATCGTACCGTCCCAGCGCATAGCGCGCCACCTGCGTCCAGATGCCGCGGCGTTCTTTGTTTTGTGCATAATGTCCCAGTACCAAGCGCTTGCGTTCCTGGAGCATGTCGTAGCCTTGCGGTGCGGGTCGGGGTGTGTGTTTGTGGATCTCGTAGCAAACTGAGGTGACCGGCCGCATGGTTCCATCCAGCCAGGTGCTCTCTATTTGGTAGGTGCCATCAGGCACCTGGTCGCCCTGGCACAGCGCAACCATTCCCGATATGGTTGGCATGGCTTCTTGGATGATTTTTTCGTCGTCTAGCAAGCGGATGCGCAGGTTTCCCTGTGGTGGGATGCCCAGTTTGACGCCGATTGGGTGTTCGGGGTAAAAGACATCTCGGGGTAAGCTCAAGCTGCCCAACTCGGCCTCGACTTGGGCGCGATCTGGCAGGCCGGTGCTTTTGTCCAGGGAAATGCGTGTTTGTACATCACCATCGGTTACTTGCAGCCGGCAGCCAATCTGAGCCATACGGCCCAATCTAAACATGCCGATTGTGACCACGTTCTCGCCCGCTTTTAGATCGGCCAGCAGGGTGTATTCGAAAGGCCCGCGTGTGTCCGGCTGGGCAGTGATGTCAAAGACGGTAGTGCCGTTGACCATGACGATGATACGTGAGGTGATACGCGTTACCAGGAAAAGCTGCCGCACGCCAGCTTGATCGGGAGTCACGATCGTTGACAAAAAGGCGGCGCCCAGGTGATTAGAGATGTTGTACTGCCCCCAGGAAAGATATTTCTCCGGTTTTCGCACCAGGCTCCAGCGCGACGACATGCCGCGCCAGGAAATCTCTTGCCCCTCGTATGGCGTTGACTTGAGAATCTCTTCAGCCTCGTCGATGATCTCGATCAGTGCCGAGCGCCCGACCGTGGCTCCGGCTTTCTCAAACAGGGTCAGCCCTTGCACGAACGGTGATAGGTCCTGGTAAAATGGTCCCAGGATCAACCACGGTTTTACAGTCTCGCCTGCCGGGATGTGGCGTTGTAGGTTTTTGTGTGTCATCTCCCAACCTGTCCTTTCAGCGTCAATCGGCATCCATCAAACGTCAGGCTTGGAGACTTGATCCACATTCTATACCTTGACGTTTGACGGATGGCGCTTTACGCATCACGTTTCTTCAACCAACCACAGCGGATAATTTTTTCCTTGCCGTCGTAAATAGCTGGCATATAAAAACCGGTACGAATCGTGCACGTAATATTGCCCGAATTGTTTTTCGGGCAGCACGCCCAGCAGGCTGTCGACCACGCGCTCGGCCATCGCCTCATTCAGTCCTGACCGCACTTGATAATTGTAATAGATCGCCAGATCTTTTTGTGGCGGTTGGATGACCTGTTCGATCTCGTATTGTTTCCAGCGCAGGTGAGCCGGTGCGTAGCGCTCCAGCAAAAACGTGCCCGGTGAAGCCGAGTGGACGTGCTGCTGGTGCTTGTAGACCAGGTTGACCGTTTCCTGCGCGTTGTCCATCGTCTCGCCGGGAAAGCCAAAAAAGAAAAAGAGGTGGTTCCAGATGCCGGCTTTTGCGCCCTCTTGTAAGATGCGGCTGACCTGGTCGACGTTTGTACCCTTGCCGATTTTCTCAATCATCAACTCGGAGCCGCTTTCCAGTCCAAAAAGCAGCATTCGACAGCCGCCGCGTGCCATTTGTTCCAGCAGCGATTGGGTCAATTGTTTTTCAAAGCGCACGCAAGTGATCCACTCGAGTGCTGTCTCATCGCGCTCCGCTGTCTCATCGCGGCCTGCTCGTTCTCTTTCAAGCAACACCGACATGTCGCGCAGGTTGCGTGGCGTGATCGCCTCGTCGGCGAAAAAGATGTGCCGGGCACCGTATTTGTCTCTTAGGGCCACCATACGCTCGACGACCGTTTTCGCGTCCAATTGGCTGAACCGTTCCGGCCCGCCGTAGCCCTGGTTGCAAAAGGCGCACGGCGATCCGGCAGGTCGCATGCCATAATAGCAGCCGTGTGCCGTGACCAGAGGCAGGATCAGTTTGGGGACCAGGTAACGGTCGAGAGGCAGGCCATCGAAATCGGGCATCGGCAAATCTTGGATTTTGGGCGGTTGTTCCACCCGGTTTTCGCACACCCGGTTGCGGTGGCTGCCGCGATCGCGGTAGATCAGGTTAGGTACCACAGACAGATCGCCATCCCCATCCAGTGCTTCGACCAGCCGCAGCAAGGGGATCTGCCCGCTAAAGACGATGGCACTGTCGAACAGGTCCCAGATGGACCTGACAGGGTGCGAATGCTTTTCGTTCGCCAGAGACCTGTCAGGTCTGTGGATCAGCGACTCGCGCAGCATCGAGACGTGCGGCCCGCCGATGGTGATGTGGCAATCTACCCCCGTTTCCTTGATCAAATAGCACAGGGTCATCGCGGCGAGCATTTGGTCCATCGTCACGATCGAGATGCCAATCACATCCGGCCGGTCGCGTTCGATGTCGGCTACGATACTGCCGGTCGCGACGCGGCGTTTGAACGCATCGTAAAAGAGGTTCTGTTGTGGGTCGCGCACTGCCTGCAGCAGCGTCTGGCTGTTGTCGACCGGCACGGGCGGCGCAAAGCGCGTGAATTCGAGTGACGAGGGGTAAAACGGCAGCGAGGCGAGGGCGAGACATTGTTCTATGGTCTCAAAAGCGCGTAAACTGGTTGGCCCATCGAAAAAGGTCTCGCTTTTGAGGACGCCTTTGGCCCACTCGACCTGCTCGATCAGGATTGGGCCATAATCACTTCCCCAGGCCATGGCGTCGCCAGGCGGCAAAATGCGCCGGGGGGGGGGCTCCTGGCGCAGATGTTGCAGGCGCTGCACGGCCTGCTGCAGATACGGTTTTGTTAAAATGTGGTCAAAAAGCTCGACGTTCAGATCGCGCTGCACGACCTCGACGCCGTGCGTTCGCAAATAGGCGGTGAGCACCGGCAGCGCCAGGTGGGGCATCGCCGGCACCCAGTGTGGGGGAAAGAGCAGCAAGACTTTCATCAATCGGTCTCAGGTCTTTTAGACGTGATGCGCGAGACGTGATGCGCGAGGACCTGACGTATCACGTATGACGTTTCACGTCTCAACTCACCTGGCATACGGATCGGCGGCGTCACGCATACCATCGCCCAAAAAGTTGAAGGCAAAAACCGAGAGCATTACTGCTCCTCCCGGTATCAGCACCCAGGGAGCCAGGGCCATCGAAGAGAGATTCTGAGCTTCTTGAAGCAGCACCCCCCAACTGATCGCCGGGGCGCGCAGCCCCAGGCCGAGAAAGCTGAGGCCGGTCTCGCTGAGGATCATGCCGGGGATGGAGAGGGTCAAAGAAGCGATGATGTAACTGAGGAAGGAAGGTACCATATGGCGGAGGATGATCCGCAGTTCGCTGGAACCGGCTATTTTGGCGGCCATGACAAAATCCTCTTCGCGCAAAGACAGGAAACGCCCCCGCACCACGCGGGCCATTCCCGTCCAGCCGATCAACGATAGGAGTACGGTGACGCCAAAGTACACCCGTACTACCGGCCAGTTAGCCGGCAGGGCTGCGCTGAGTGACATCCACAGCGGGATGGAGGGAATGGTGCGGATGAACTCGATGACGCGCTGAATCGACGTGTCCAGGACGCCACCGTAATACCCCGAAATGCCTCCCAGGAGAATGCCAATGGATAGGCTCAACAACACGCCGATCAGTCCAATGGAAAGGGAAATGCGCGCCCCATAACAAATCCGCGAGAAAAGATCGCGTCCCAGGCGGTCCGCACCGGCCAAAAAGATGCCTTGCTCCTCCTGATCCACATCCAGGCCAAAGAGATGCCAGTTTGTCTCAAACGCCCCCCACATCTTGTAAGGGGTTCCGCGGACGAAAAGGCGTAGGCTGTGACGGGCCGTCGTGTCGTCGTTATAGAGGTTGCGCAAGGTTTCGGGATCCCTGGTGCGCACGATCTTGTAGACAAAGGGGGCATGAAATTGACCCTCGACATCGCGAATGCGCACCCGGCTGGGCGGTGCGAATTTGTACTTGATAAATGTCTGCTCGGGATCGTAAGGAGCGACAAACTCGCAAAATGCCGCGATGAAATACAAAACGATAATGATGACAGCGCTGATCATGGCCATCTTGTGCTTGCGAAATTTCCACCATATCAACTGCCACTGGGTGGCGACGAATATCCTTTCATCCTCGGTCTTGCTCTGGACGACTTGTTCGAGATCGTTTGCCATGTCTTCTATCCTTATCCCTCGGATGGAAACCATCCGCCCTGCACGGTGCAGATGTAGCCGCGGAAGTCATGCCTGCGGTTTGAGTGAATGCACCCGGCCAATCTGGGTGAGCGTGTCCTTCTTAGCCGGCTAACCGGATGCGTGGATCGACCCAGGCCAGCAAAATGTCCGAGATCAGCGTGCCGATCACAGTCAGCGTGCTCAGAAGCAGTAAAAAGCTCCCGGCCAGGTACATATCTTGCGACTGCAAGGCGCGCAGCATCATCGGCCCGGTCGTCTGCAAGCTAAGCACCACCGAGATGAGGGTTGCGCCCGAGATCAGACTGGCCAACGACCAACCGACGGTGCTGAAGAAGGGGTTCAGGGCCACGCGCACCGGGTATTTCCAGATCAGTTTGCTTTCCAGCACCCCTTTGGCCCGCGCGGTAGTCACGTAAGGCTTGTGCAGTTCATCGAGCATATTGGCGCGGGTGGTGCGGATACCGCCCGCCGTGCCCGACAGTGTCAGGATCAATACTGGGATCCAGATGTGCTTGAGCATGTCTATTACTTTGTCCCAGCTCCACGGGGCCAGGATGTACTTTTCGGAAAACAGCCCGCCTACGTTGAGACCTAATTTGGTCATGGCCAGCCACATGATGACCAAAGCGATCATAAAGCCGGGCGTGCCCACGCCGATAAAACTGATCGACGATGTGATGTAATCAAGGATTGAGTATTGGTGAGTCGCCGAATAGACGCCGACCGGGATGGCAATGAACCAGCCTACCAGCAGGGAAGTGATGGACAAAACGACGGTCAGCCCCATACGCTCCCAGATCAGATCCTTGACCGGCTTGCGCCACTCCATCGATTGACCCCAGTCGCCGCGGAGGACAATGCCACTGACCCATTTCCAGTACTGGACGTAGATCGGCAAACCGAGTCCGTAACGATCGCGCAACACCTCAAGCTCTCCCTCATCCACCAGATCGCCCTGTGCGCGAAGTTGCATGGCGTACGTGGTCAGATAATCACCCGGGGGGAGCTGAATGACGATAAAGGAAATGACTGAGACAATCATCAGTGTGGGGATCATGATCCCGATGCGCTTGATGATGTACAATGCCATAGACGGTCTCCAATCGCGCCGTGGTTCTGCGAGCGAAAAGTAGGGGCGAAGCATGCTTCGCCCCTACCGACGAAATCGGTCTAGCTCGTGTGTTCTTCAGGGTTTTCCCAGTAGTAGGTCTCGGTCTGGAGCAGGTGCTCGTCACCGGTCGGGTCATCAACCGGGAACCCGGGCAGGTAACCGCGGAATCCGTTCTTGACGATGATCGGCGCGGGACTCTCGCCCAGGTAGCCGATCTGTGGCAGCTCTTCGGCCCAGATGTCGAGGATCTGGTGAAAGAGCGCGGTCTGCTTGTCCGGATCGGGTTCGGCAACGATCTTGTCCCACAGCTCCCAGATTGTCCAGACCCAGTGCCCGGCGGGCGGTTCCTCGCCGTTCGGGTTGTCATGATTGGCGTCCCACAGAGCCCAGGCAGCGCCCCAGGGACGGTCCGGCTGGCGGCAGGTCCAGATGATCGGCGCAACCAGGGGCAGCACCGTACGGTCGCCACCCCAGTAGGCCATCTCGATCTCGTTGGCGGCATAGTGCTCCTGGTACAGCGAACGCTCGACGCCCTTGTAGGCGCACTTGATGCCTACCTTGGTATAGAACTGGACGATGCGCTGGATCGCGTCTTCGCCCTGTGTACCAGGTGTGTCGGTGCCCTCGATGGTAAAGCTGAGCGTTTCGCCGCTGCCATCCTTCCACAAGCGGAAGCCCTCGGCATCTTTCTCGCTGTAGCCGGCCTCGTCGAGCAGGTCGTTGGCCTTGTCGGGGTCATACTCGACGTAGGCATTGGCCTGCTTGGCGTAGGCCTGTGGCGACATACTGATCGGGCTGTACTGGCGTGGTGTGAGCAAGCCATCATAGACCAGTTCGTTGAGCTCATCGCGGTCCACGGCCAGCGAGAGGGCGATGCGCACGTTGCGATCCTGGATGAACTCGCGCAGGCGCGGCTCCTTGGTGGTGTGGTTGCAGTTGACGCAGACGTGGCCGGCCGAGACGCCCAGGAACACCTGGTAGTCGCCATTGGCTTCGTTCTCTTTGTGCAGCGTATAGTCGCCGATCTGCACGTGACGGTTCTGGAAATCGATCTCGCCATTGACGATCCACATGTTAAAGACGCTCTGGTCTGCGAACAAGCGATGGGTGACGGAGTCGATATAAGGAAGCTGCTGTCCCTCCGAGTCGGTGGCAAAAAAGTAGGGGTTGCGTTCCATGGGGAACAGTTCCAGCGACAACTGTCCCTTGGCAAGCCAGCCGCTGACCCGGGGCATGTCGGGATTGAGATACCACATCGTGCGGTCGCCAGACCAGTACGATGTCCAACCGTCAAAGCCCTTGTCGGTGACTTCTTTTTCCAGCGCTGCTTTGTCGTCGGTCAGTTCCATGTGGTACTGCTTCAAGTAGTGACCGGGATACCAATAGTCCGCCCGGCCTCGCCCGAGGATGAACACGGCGTTGGGCGCGGCGAACTTGACGGTCCAGGTGTACTCGTCGGGGAACAAGTGCTCGGCCTGCGTCTTTTCCGCGCCGGTGACAAATGTACCCGGCGACGGAGTCAGGGTGGTGTTAAAGTACTCGTTTTCAATGCGCCACTTGATTGCATTCGAGTCAAAGGGTTCACCATCTGACCATTTGACCCCCTTGCGCATGTGGAAGGTCCACGTCGTGGCGTCATCGCTGACTTCCCACGACTCGGCCATACGGGGTACCTGTACCAGGTCTTTGTCAAACCACACCAGGGCGCGGTCGTGTAGCTTGGTCGGACCCCAACGGTCCGAGACGCCCTTGAAGCCTCGGCGCAAGGTGCCACCGTGCTTGCCGATGCCATCGACGGTGGCAAAGACACCGGGATTCGACGGCAGGCGCTCATTCAACTCGGGCAGGCTGCCCGCTTTGACCAGATCCGCCAGCATCGGCGCTTCTTTGGCTTCTGGTTCCACGACCGGCACTGGCGTCGCGGTGGCTTCTTGTTTGGTCGCCTGGGTTGGCTCTGGTGCTTTGGTGGGTTCCTCTGTCTTGGTGCAGGCGGCAATGGCCAGGCCAACCGCGGCAACCGACGACATTTTGATGAACTCACGACGGGTTAACTTGCTTTCCATTTGTTCTTTCCCTCCTGTAAGGTAGTGCATTTGTAAAGAAAATGCAAATCGATTAGTTGCGTGTCTACAACGACCGATATGGACTCCAAATTTTTCCGGCTCGCCCTCCTTTCTGTTTCTCTTTTGTGCCCGCGCAGATTACGATTTAGCTAGCGCGCGGCGGGGCGCATGAGGCCCGTTCGACAAGATAACTGCGCACAAATATACGCGAATAAAAAAGCTCGGGATCCTGGATCCGGCGCAGCAGCGTTTCGGCAGCAAGATACCCGACCCTGTAATGCGGAAAAGCAACGGTTGTCAGTGCGGGATAGTCGGATGGTGGTTTGGTTGAATTATCAATACCAATGACCGAAATGTGTTCAGGCACGGCAAGGTCCATCTCGCGCAAGCCGCGCATGGCCCCGATAGCGTTGCCGTCATTGATGCAAAAGATAGCCGTCACATCAGGGCGGCGGTCCAGCAGCGCTTTGACGACCTGGACCGGATCCGGGCCGACCGCGATCAGATCCTGGTCGATTTCGTTATTCAGCGTTGCCATCATTTTGCGATAGCAGTCCAGCCTGATTTTGAACCAATCGTACAGTTGGTCTGCCTCTCGAGCTAAAAAGGCGATTTTATGATGCCCCAGTTGAATCAAGTGCTGGAGGGCGGTGTTGGCTTGCTGGCGGTGATCTTGGCTCACGGTATTGACCGGAACGTCGGGCCAATCTCGGCTGGTGACGACAACGGGAATGTTGTCTTGCAGTGCTTGCTGCAGCAGCGGATTGTCGCGTGACCGCATTTCCATCATGATCAGCCCGTCAAAAGAGAGTTTTTCAGCCTGCAATAGGTGAAACCCGACATGATCGTCGTCGCCGTCGCGATAGTTGGCGATCAGGGCCCAGTTGATGTTCTGACTCTGGCAAAAATCCTGAACGCCCTGGACATAGGTTGCGGAAAGACCCGAGACGCCAAACCTGTTTGCCGGGCCTGGCGGATCGAAATGGATGATGGTGATCGTCTTGGTTTCAAGTGAGGTCGAGGTGGTGCGTTGCCTGGGCAGTTGGTAGCCGAGCTGATCGACTGCTTGCAGCACGACAGTGCGTACCTGTTGAGACACCCCCGGTTTGTCGTTTAGAACCAACGACACCGTGGTTGTGGAAACGCCTGCATGTTCGGCTACGTCTGCCATCGTCGGACGCATAACACTCTCACTCTTTGAGGTGCTTGTTTAGTAAAATAAAACCACTTTTATTTGGTAAACCTTTGGTAAACGTGATTTTATCACAGTTTTTCAGGGCTGTCAATTTGCAAAAATCAGGATCAGCTGATTTTAGTCTCTTGTTTCGATCTCGCCACTCGGCTTATTTACATTTCAGGTGGCATTATCCTTGCTCCTGAGTCATCTCGGGGCGATTCTGTGGGTTTCTCGAGTTTCTGTGTTTAGCATCTCTGACTTTGAATCTCGTCCACGCAGGCACGGGTTTGGGAGACGGTCTGCGACCATAGATCAAATCATCCATTTTGATGGCAACTGCGCGAAACAGTGGCGATGTGCGCACGCCAAAGCGAATGATATTGTGCAACAGGGTGTTGGGGTGTGAGTACGGACATACGCGCACGCAGCGCCCGCAGTCCGTTCCGATCTGGCACCAAAAGGTGAAACAGGCTTCTGAATTGATCTGCCAGCGCTTGACGCCATCGATCTCGGTCCTGTTGCCAAAAGGAATGGCCTCGCTTGGGCAGATCGTCGCACATTTTTTGCAGTGCGTGCAAAAGTCAGTCACCGAATGGTCCCTGCTCCTTTCGTCAACAACAAGCGGCAAATCGGTTGTTACTACGGCCAGGCGAACGCGAGGCCCGAGTTCGGGCGTGATCAACAAGCCCATCCTGCCGATCTCGCCCAACCCTGCGTCGCGCGCGACCAGGGGGCAAACGACGCGATAGTTGCCGTCGATGTGGGCCCGGGCCGGGTAGCCAAGGTGGTGTGCAAACTCGGCAATTTGCACGGCGATGGCGCCGGCATTGAGGTACTGCTGTGACGATTCCATCACCGTCGGGCTGTACGGGGCATGATCGAGCATGGCCTTGTCCATCTCGACCGTCAGGGCAATGGCGAATCTGTGGTCCAATTCCACCAGCTGGCCGTAGGGCTCGTTACGTCCAAGGTAGCTGTAAAGGTGATAATCTTGAAGCTCGGTAACGCCCACGGACATGGTGCCAAGCTTTTTGCCCCACCACTTGATGAATCGGGTCATACTCTCGGGATCTGGACGCGTTTGTTCTGCGACCGAGGCGCGATCGAGGATAGCATGAAACGTACCGACGGTGGCAAAACTGGCTTCGGCGGCCGAGAACAGGAACGGGTCGTAATAGGCCGATCCTTTGGCCAGCAAGCCCGGCCTGGCCCTGAACTTGTCGTCGAGCCCCTTTTTATCCGGGTGTTGTGCATAGTAGGTCTCAAATCGTTCGGAGCCGGGCTGCAAACGATAGCGCGCAAACATGATGTCACGTTCGTCGATACGCTTTTTGGGCGTGTCATCCTCCGGAATCGTTTTCGGCCCAAAGGGAAAAAGCAGAGCTGCTGCTGCCAACGAGGGCAAGATGATTAGAATGATGGCGATAGGTTTGCGGAAAGGGTCATCCAAGAGCGTGACGGCAATGTAGGGCAAGGTGAGTAGGGTGCCTGCGAACAGGATCCGGATTGCAGCTCGGCGCTCGTGCTCTGCGAAGGAGACACTAGCTGCCCAAATCGTCGAGAGTAACATCAAGAGGCCGACGACGGTGGCTGCGAGCAGGCTGATCGGTTGATTGGGCTGTGTTAGCATCTTGGGTTGGTCTTTTCTCCTTTTTCAAGTGCCTGCATACCAAGCTCGATCCATTTTCTGCTGTCCGGCCCTAGTTCTTTTTTAGTCTTTTCCTCGTACAATGCCAGTTCTTCTTGTGTCAGCACGCCCTTCCAACGGCCGTTCGTTCCCTTGTTCAGGAAACGCCGCGCTCCGCCGGTCAAAAAGCTTCCGCCATCGGGAACGACATTTTCTGCATTGGCTTTCATGGTGTTGAATGTCGCTTTGTCTACCAGCGCCGGCCAGATTGTCTCGTCGATTTCGATATCCAGGTATCGAGCCACCCGCCGCATCTGGCCGTCCAGATCGACCAGTAGGTCGTTGAAATGGACAAAGAGGATGTTGGGCAGGTGGCGGTAGGCCCACCACGATCGCAGGTGGTAGAACAGCGACCAGAACGGATAGCCGTCGTGCTCCCAGGAAAACCAGCTTGTACCGATCCACATTTTGAAAAAGGCGTGAATGTCGTCGGGGCAAGATGGGAACGGATCCTGGGCGCGCTCTGGGCTGCGATTGAAGCGGGCAATGAGTCCCGGCTGCATGTGGCGGTAGTGGTTCCACAGCGACATAAAGACGTCGCGCCCATCGCGTCCCACGTAAATGTACTTGATTTGAGGCGCATAGGGCAGGGCGTCGAGCGGAAGATGGGTTTTGAGAAAACGACGGTGTGTCTGCGCTTCCAGCAGAGCCAAGTCTTCCTCAAGTGACCCGCCACGAGAGTCGAGCCAGGGCGTCAACTGCCACAGCGGTCCGGGTATGGCGCGATCCTGAAAGATCAAATTGCCAACAATGGTCTGCATCCACGTCGTGCCCGCTTTGAGAGCGGTGGTGATGATCACGTCCCCGTTGCGCGGTTTGAACTGATCCCACGACGTGCTGTCCAGGGCGTGGTTTTTGTAAGTGCGGCACCGTGATGGCAGATGGTTTTCTGTGATCGATGATTGCATGGCTTTTCCTACGCTGATAAGGTACCCGCACCCGACTAAGGTGCAGCATTGCCGATGACATTACCTTGTTCATCGGTCACCAACAAGCCCTTGGAACTGTCCAACAGAACAAGTTCGTTTCCCCACGGATCCTGCACCACGACGCAGTGCCCGATCGGGATGTCGAAGGGCGGCACCAGGATCTCGCCACCGAAAGACGAGTTTCGCGTCGTCTGATGGATGTTCTTGATCTGCCCACGCGCCTTCGTAGACCAGCAGACTACCGAGGGTATTGACGGCATAGGCATCGTATTTGCGGTTTTGCTTGCTAAAGGCGACGCCGCCATGAACCACAAGGTTGCCACCCAGTATGCGGGCAACGAGGTAGACGCCCAGGAAATGGAATCGTGGGGAAACGAACGACGAGACGACGTTGAGGATCGAGAGGATCTCAATGTCGAGGCCAGTTTCCTCTTTGGCTTCTCGGATAGCGGCAGTGATAAAGTTGTCTTCGTACTCGATGTAGCCGCTGGGGAGTGCCCACGTGCCTCTGCCTGGGTGTCCCCTGCGTTTTCCCAAGAGCACGCGACCTTGATCGATGATCAGAATACTGATGGTCGGAGCTGGATTCTGGTACTGCACAAATCCACAATCTGGGCATGTAGGGCGCTGCTTGTGGCCGCTCTTAACCAGACTCAAGTGCGTTCCGCAGAGCGGACAGTGCTTGAATCCGGCCGAGGATTGGCCTGTTTGATCGTAATGAGCAAAGACCTGTTTGACTTTCATACCGCATTTTCCATACTAGTGCTCTTGGGTGTGCTGGGCGACGGCGACCGTCGGTTTCCTGGGGTTCGCCCCTGGCTATTGAGCAGTATACTATCAAAGAGGTCTTTTTGCAAGGAAATTTGCGACGATTTGCTAAATGGCGGTAAAGATTGCCTCTCCTCCTGGTTTATGATAGAATGAAGCTGGGCAGAGATAGATAGTGAACATTCTTTGTCCAGAAAGTGGGCGAGATGCTCAAGAGGTTATTGCCTCCCCAAAAGTGCAGATGGTGCAAGCACGATCTGGAAGCCGGCGAGCTGTTCTGCCAGGCTTGCAGGGGAAACCGGCTGGTTCCCTTACGGTGGTGGCCGGTGACGGTTGCCAGCATGCTGGTCGCCATTGGTACAAGTTGCGTGATGGGTTTTCTGATCGTTGCTCTCTGGATTGTGGAGGGTGCTTCTGCGATCCAAGCTCCCGTTGTCGAAACGCCGCTTCCGGCAAGGACCACCGATCAGACCGTCTTGCCCAACCCTGCTCTGTCTGTGATTTTGTCAGACCAGATACCCACTGCAAATCAGCACTCCACGCCAACGCCCGAGCCTACGAGCACGCCAACGCCCGAGCCTACGAGCACGCCAACGCCCGAGCCTACGAG
>JAFGJF010000138.1 GCA_016929205.1 Anaerolineae bacterium | reverse complement strand
GTCGACCAGTTTCTGCCTGACCGCAGGATCGTCAGAACGGGCGGCGCAGAGGTGACAACTGTAGCCACAATAGCCGATCATTTTTTCCATTTCAACCCTCCAGGGATGACAGGATTAGCAAGATTTACAGGCTATTCAACGCGGCGCGAATGTCTTCGGCGATCATGTGCTGCTTGGATTTTTCGATCAAAAAGCTTTTGCCTGTTTGCAGATAGGACGGAAAAGCGCGGGCATCCTTGAAATAATAGGCATCGCCCCGGATCTTGTAGGTCGATCCACTGGGGATGGCACGCTTACCAACCTCGCGACGGGCGATGTCGTTCAGAGCCTTGATCGCAAAATCGCCCATCAGCAAAAAGGCCCGCACGTTGGGAAAGAGGGCAATCTCGCGCTGTAAGAGTTCCGAGCAGGTGCGAATCGTCCCGGCAGGCACGCCATAGTCGACCTTGGCACACTTGATCGCCGTGGTGAGATAAATGCCCATCGCCATGATATCGGCCATCGACGATACGCTGACACCAGCCTGGGCAAAAGCCTGGATAGTGGTCTGCATGTAAAAAGAATCGGCCTCGGCAATCATCAGGATCCTGACGCGGGCCGGGTCGAGTTCAACGTCGGGCACGGCATAACGGGTATGATCGACGCCGGCGCAGGGAAAGTCCTGACAGCGAATGCAGGTGCTGGGATTGAGCATGGTTGACCTCCAAAACATGCAGGATGTACGGGCTTGGCAGGATGGTCAGGACACGACATTCGGCGGCAGCAAACCATCCAGCCTAAAAAGAGCGGCTGGCCTTGCTGCAGGTCGAGGTGCTGGCAGACCGCTTTTTTGAGAGTCACCTTGCCCTCCCTGGATAGGGAGGCGATGGCGATCATCTGAGGGACGTCTTTTGGCAGATGACCGGGCATAGCCGTTCTCCTGTTGTTTTTACGTCACCGCAGCGACGAGTTCGGCCACCGGCCGGTCGACCGGATCGGGTGGCTCGACCGGATCGGGCCGGTCGAGTTTGAGCATCTCTTTGAGAAAATGGCCCGTATAGCTCCCCGGGACCATAGACACTTGTTCGGGCGTGCCGATGGCGACGATCCGGCCGCCTTCGTCACCGCCCTCGGGACCGAGATCGACGATCCAGTCGGCGGTCTTGATCACGTCCAGGTTGTGCTCGATGACGATCACGCTGTTGCCGGCATCGGTCAGACGGTGCAGGACGTCAAGCAGCTTTTGGATGTCTGCAAAGTGCAGCCCCGTCGTGGGCTCGTCGAGGATGTAAACCGTGTCACCGGTCGAGACACGGGCCAATTCCTTGGCCAGCTTGACGCGCTGCGCTTCGCCACCGGAGAGCGTGGTCGCGCTCTGCCCCAACTTGACGTAGCCCAGCCCCACGTCGACCAGGGTCTGCAGGATGCGCTCGATCTTGGGAATGTTGCCAAAGAATTCGAGGGCCTCGTCGACGTCCATATCCAGCACGTCGGCGATGGTCTTGCCCTTGTAGCGGATTTGCAGCGTCTCGCGGTTGAACCGCGAGCCCTTGCAGACAGTGCACGTGACCCATACATCGGGCAAAAAGTGCATCTCGACCCTTTTCTTGCCATGCCCCTGGCAGGCTTCGCAGCGCCCGCCCTTGACGTTGAAACTGAACCGCCCCGACTTGTAGCCCCGCGCCTTGGCGTCCGGCATCTGGGCAAAGAGGTCGCGGATCAAGGACATGACGTTGACATAGGTTGCCGGATTGGAACGCGGCGTGCGCCCGATCGGCGATTGGGTGATATTGATGATCTTGTTGACGTGCTCGATCCCTTCCAGGCGATCGTACTTGCCAACGCGATGGGTGGCATTGTGCAGAGCGTTGGCAAGCGCCGGGAAGAGCGTCTGGGCAACCAGCGACGACTTGCCGCTGCCCGAGACGCCGGTCACGCAGGTAAAGAGGCCAAGCGGAAAACGTATGGTCAGATCCTTGAGGTTGTTCTGACGCGCGCCGATGACGTGCAGCCACTTGCCATTGGTGGGGCGGCGCTTGCCGTTGGGCGAGGTGACAACCAGTTCGCCGCTCAGGTAGCGTCCGGTGAGCGACTCCGGATTGGCCACGATCGCTTCCGGCGATCCTTCGGCGACGACCCAGCCGCCGTTGGCACCCGCGCCAGGTCCGAGGTCGAGGATCCAATCGGCGACGTGCATGGTCTCTTCGTCGTGCTCGACGACGAGCACGGTGTTGCCCAGGTCGCGCAACTGCTCCAGCGTATCGAGCAGGCGGCGGTTGTCGCGCTGGTGCAAACCGATGCTCGGCTCGTCGAGGACATAGAGCACGCCGACCAGCCCGCAGCCGATCTGGCTGGCCAGGCGGATGCGCTGCCCTTCGCCGCCGGACAGCGTCGGGGCGGGACGATCCAGGGTCAAATAGTGCAAGCCGACATTCATCAGAAACTGGAGGCGCCCTTGAAGCTCCTTGAATACCTCTGCGCCGATCTGGCGCTGCTCTTCGTTCATCTGCGGCCACAGGCCGTTGACCCACTCGACGGCTTCACCGATGCTGATCGCCGTGACCTGGGTGATCGTCTTGCCACCCACGGTGACCGCCGCACTCTCGGGGCGCAGCCGCTCGCCGTGGCAGGTAGGACAGGGCTGCTGGCTCATAAAACTGGCGTACCAGCGCCGGGTATAGTCCGACTTGGTTTGTCTGAACAGGCGGTTGATGTTGAACACAATGCCCTTGACTGGACGTTCGCTCTCTCCCGACCAGGTGCTGTCTCTGCCCTCGGAATGATAGGTAAAACGGATGCGTTCGCCGTCCGACCCGTAGAGCAAAACATGGCGAAACTGCTCGGGCAGATCCTGCCACGGCAGTTCAAGGTCGGCCCCATAGTGATCGGCAATCGCCTTTAGACTGTTGATGTGCCAGGTGTTCTTTTTCTTGCGCACGTTGCCATACCAGCGCACCGCACCGTCGAGGATCGAGATCGTCGGATCGTGAACGATCAGCGTCGGATCGACCTCCTGCCTGGTGCCCAGGCCGTTGCAGTCGGGGCACATGCCCAGCGGCGAGTTGAAGGAAAACATGGCCGGAGAGAGCTCGGGAAAACTGACGTTGCACACCGGGCAGGCATTGTTCTCCGAAAGCAGCCAATCGGGCCGCCCGTCCGCCGAGCGGTCGATCAAGACCAGCCCCTCGCTGAGCTTGAGCGACATCTCGACGGTGTCGGTGAGGCGGGTGGTAAATTCATCGCGCTCCGGCCCGCCCTCCTCGGGCACGACAAGGCGATCGACGACCAGATCGATGTCGTGCTTTTTGTTCTTGTCGAGGGTGATTTTTTCGCTCAACTCGCGCACCTTGCCGTTGACGCGGACGCGGGAAAAGCCATCGGCCCTGGCCTCCTCAAAGGTGTCCTGATAGGTGCCCTTGCGGTTGCGGGCCAGCGGGGCCATGACCTGGAAGCGGGTGCCGGCGGGCATGGCCGCAACCAGTTCGACAATCTCTTGCGCCGACTGAGCATGTACCTCGCGGCCGCACTGCGGACAGTGCGGGGTGCCGACGCGGGCAAAGAGAACGCGCAAATAGTCGTATATTTCGGTGACGGTGGCCACGGTCGAGCGCGGATTCTTGCTGACCGCTTTTTGCTCGATGGCAATCGCCGGGCTGAGGCCCCCTATAAAATCGACCTTGGGTTTTTCCATCTGGGCGATAAACTGGCGAGCAAAGGACGAGAGTGACTCGACGTAGCGGCGCTGCCCATCCGCATAGAGGGTGTCGAAGGCCAGAGACGACTTGCCACTGCCCGATACGCCGGTGATGACGATCAGTTTGTAACGAGGCAAGACAACATCAATGTTTTTGAGGTTATGTTCTTGTGCGCCACGGATGACGATTTTATCCTGATACATAGAAGCCTTTCAAGTAAAAAGTTGCAGGTTAAAGGTTGAATGTTGCAATTGGGTGTTGGTCGTGGCATAAAGGGACGGCTTGCGTTTGCCCAAGCCGTCTGCGGTGACGTGCCCTTTGCCTACAGATACAGTATAGCGCAAGTACCTGTCAGAACCCGTCATATTTGTGCAACAAAATGGCATGAATTTAGAAAATTTGTTCGGGTTTTCTGTGTGTTCAACTATACCACAGTTGGGACGCAAGATCAAGAGCCAGAGAGCCAGCCAGAGAGAATGAATTCTCAGGCTGATACCAAAAACGCGTTAAAACGCGTTGGGATAACGTGTTTGCTTGCACGTTTCCCATATCAGGCTGCATTGCATCATAGGGCTACATGCGCCAGGAACGGGGATCGTGACAGTTGTCCCGGACGGCGCTGCCAAAAGAGCGGGATGCCGGCAGCGGAGGAGGCCAAAACGATATGGATGCCCGATAGAGACATTCGGGCATGACAACCCAAGCGCAATTCAAAACGCCAACAGAACCTAGTGGTCGGGATCTCGCGCGGCGGGGTCGATAGACTGACCGCTTGCAGACGCATTTCTTTTCCTGATCGCGATCAAGACGGACAGCGAAGCAAGGGCAATGATCCCGACCAGCACACCACCGAGAAGCAGCGATGGCTGCGATCCGGGATCGGGTTCTAACGTTGGGTCGACGACGACGTCGGCATAACCAACCTGCACGGACAACATGGCGACCACGACCGCCGGCAGCCACACCTGATAGACTCTCTTGATCATCCTATTCCTCCTTGTGCAAGCGCATCCACGATCCGATTACCAGAACAGGATCAGGCCGGTGATGAACGAGGCCAGGTTTGCCAGGACTGCCAGCAAAAAGAGCTTTTTTCTCGGCCTGTCAAAGACATAGACCAGCAGCCGCCACTCGACGAGGGCAACGGCGACTTCGAGAACGATCACCAGCCCAAGACCCGGGTCGAGGTTCAAATAAACAAGAAACAGAATGAAATAGTTTAGAGCCGGGTGCGTGATCAGGTTGATCAGAATCACCGCCAGGGCGAATTGTTTTGTCCTGAACCCGAGCAGACAAGCCACGGACCATTCGACGGCGACCGTCAACAGCAGGGTGAGCAGGTACCTAGTGAGTTGCATCCCGGCCCGCGCTGCTGCTCGAGCCGCCGTTCTGGGCGACCTGTTTCTTTTTGATCCCTCTGATGACCAGAAATGAAACCAGGGCAATGATCGCAACCAGAATGCCCAAGACCACCAACAGACCCAATCCCAAGCCAACAATCAACCCCGACGGCGATACCAAATCCGCCGAGACCACGCCGGGACAGCATACCAGGCCCAAAACGAACAGGACGACCAGCGTCGATAACAATAACAAGAATCCTTTTTTGGTCATGACACCACCTTTTTAGGTTCTGTTGACGTTTTACATTACGCTTGGGTGGTCATGCCCGAATGTCTCTATCGGGCATCCATTTGTCTCTGTCGAGCATCTACAGACACAAAAGAACCTGGATTCCCGCTAAAAACGTGCGGGAATGACAGTCCATCGTCTGCATCCATGTCGTGAAAGTGGC